>CALAGJ010000152.1 GCA_937892395.1 uncultured Parafilimonas sp. | reverse complement strand
AATAGCAGTATAAATAAGATATCATTGAGCGCACCAGTATGCACTTCAGGATGACGTTTTAATTTGCGGCGAATGTCCATACAGATATTTATTTCAGGTGCTGATTATCGTGTTGGCTCTTGAAGAATATCAATAAATTCATTGCTTGCTGCTTCCATTTTATTGGCGGTTTTATCTACTTGTGTACTTAGAAAATTATAAGCCACATAAGCTATTACACCAATGATTAAACCCGTAGCACTCGTTATCATTTTTACATATATACCTCCTGCTATTACACTCAGCTCAAAGTTTCCGGTGTTATTGATATTGTAAAACAATTGAATCATTCCTACAATCGTTCCAAGAAACCCAAACATAGGGGCAATTCCGGATATCAAGCTCAACACATTAAGGTTGCGTTCCATTTTATACATTTCTAAACGCCCTACATTTTCCATGCTTTTTTCAATGGCATCTATTGGTTTACCAATTCTCTGAAGACCTTTATCTATGATACGTGCCACAGGATTGTCCGTATTCTTAGAGAGACTGCGGGCCGCAGTAAGATTTCCTGTAATGATATTATCTCTTACAATGCGCATGAAGTTTTCATCCACCTTGCTGGCTTTTCTTATAGCAATTAATCTTTCAAAAAAAACAAATATTGCGCCTGCCAGCAATGCATAAAGCGGATACATAATCCAACCACCTTGATTGAGCAAACTCCATAAATTGATAGATTTTGTAGCATTTGCTGCGCCATTTAGAATCTGTGTGCTGTCTATCTGTAATAAAAAACCCATTACAATAATGTTTTTAGTGTGTGCAAATTAAATCTATCGGCAAACAAACGGAGATGCTGTGTATAAATTATGTATAAGCAGTTTTTTATAAATAGTTTAACATCTAATCAACAGGAAAAAAAGGTCAGCCTGCTTTGGTGTAAATAAATTTGAATGAGAGATTCCTATATTTTTGACCATTGAAAAAAATAGAAATGCTGAATAGAAAACTTCGGATGGGCATGATTGGTGGCGGTCAAGATGCTTTTATTGGTGCCATACATCGCTTGGCATTTAATATGGATGGTCTGGTAGAAATATGTTGTGGTGCTTTAAGTATAAATCCGGAAGTAGCTATTGCATCCGGAAAATCTTTGTTTTTGCCGGAGGATAGAATTTATACCTCATATGAGGAAATGATAACAAAAGAAAGTCTGCTACCGCAGGATAAAAGAATTGATTTTGTAAGTATAGTAACGCCAAATTTTGCACACTTCGCTCCTGCTATGATGGCATTGGATCATGGTTTTAATGTGGTCATAGAAAAGCCCATCACCTTTACACTTGATGAAGCAAGACAATTACAAGAAAAAGTAGCTGCTACAGGTTTACAACTTTGCCTCACACATACTTATAGCGGATATCCTATGGTGAAGCAAATCCGAGCAATGATTAAAGACGGTACAATCGGAAAAATCAGAAAGGTATGGGTGGAATATCCACAAGGTTGGCTGAGTAAACTTTCGGAGCGGGAAGGAAATGCGCAAGCAGCATGGCGTACCGACCCCAAAAGAAGTGGAAAAGCAGGTAGCATGGGAGATATTGGTACACATGCAGCTCACTTAGCAGAATATGCTAGTGGATTAAAAATTACTGCACTCTGTGCTGACTTAAATATAATGGTGGAAGGAAGAATGTTGGATGATGATGGCAATGTATTACTCCGTTTTGAAAATGGTGCTGCTGGTGTGCTTATGGCAAGTCAAGTGGCAGCAGGAGAAGAAAATGCATTGCGCTTACGGATATATGGAGAAAAAGGTGGCTTAGAGTGGAATCAGATGGAGCCAAATACGGTATTACTAAAATGGTTGGATTCACCTACTCAGATTTTAAGAGCCGGCAGCAACTATACGCAGACACTCTCTGATTTTGCTACCAAAAATTGCCGCACACCGGGCGGACATCCCGAAGGGTATTTAGAAGCGTTTGCTAATATTTATAAAAATTTTGCACAAACATTATCTGCAAAGCTTTCTGGTGAGGAACCTACTGCTCAAATGCTTGATTTTCCCGGTGTGGAAGATGGCATTAGAGGTATGGCTTTCATTGACAATGTGGTGGCCAGTAGTCAAAGCAATGAAAAGTGGTGGCCACATATTGTATAAATATTAATCAATTTAAAAAGTGATTAATATTTATTCCACGATAATAGTACAAACCTTCACACGACCGGGTTTTACAAGCTTTGCAATCTCAGGATCGGATGGAATGGCGAGTGTGTACACTTCATATTTTCCTGCTTGCAGGCCAGCTAATAATGTGGCAGTTTTTAAACAAAATACTTTATTCTTTTTTGAGGCTGGAATGTCCATTACCCAGCTATCAGCTTTGTAAATACCAAAACTTCTGTTCTGAGCTGATATGTCTGATGGACTGAGATTACTAATTTCAAACATACTTTTTGCATCATACAGTTTTGTTTTTGAAAGTATAAATTCAGGTTTTGCTTTCTCTTGGTTGTATAAATTAATATCCTGTATTGCGCCATCACAAACGATATGAAATATTGGTCCTTCCTCATCTTGCGCAAGCAAAAAATTAAAATGCACACTACACAATACAGTGAGTACAATTGCTATAAACCTTTTCTTCATCATGAATTTTTTTGTTGAATTTAATTTTTAATAATCACCATTTTATTAATGCACTGGCCCATGTAAATCCACTGCCAAATGCAGCTAGGCAAACCAAATCTCCTTTATTTATTTTTCCAGATTGTAGTGCTTCGCACAATGCTATAGGGATGGATGCAGCTGTTGTATTTCCATATTTCTGGATATTATTATATACGTGGTCATCATCCAACTGTAATTTCTGCTGCACATACTGGCTAATTCTAAGATTGGCCTGATGTGGTATCAACATATTCAAATCAGCGGGTGTATATCCATTTGCTCCAAGCGCCTCCATAATTACTTCTGGAAATTTTACGATTGCTTTTTTAAAGACATGTGGTCCATCCATTACAGGATACAATTGGGCTGCATCAATCATTTCATGAGACATGAGCAACTCTCCTATTTCAGCATCATCATAAATGGCAAGTCCTTCTTTCCAATGATTGGCATGTGTACCGGGATTGATCATAGCCAGTACTTCTGCATCATTGCCATCGCTGTGTAAATGTGTAGATAAAATTCCTTGACCTTCTTCAGTAGCAGGTTGCAATACAACAGCCCCTGCCCCATCTCCAAAAATGACGGTTACATTTCTTCCTCTTGTACTAAAGTCAAGACCAAAAGAATGTTTTTCACTTCCAATTACCAACACGTTTTTATACATGCCAGTTTTTACAAACTGATCTCCTACACTAAGTGCATATAAAAATCCACTACACTGATTTCTCACATCCAATGCACCCACTTCTTTGATACCCAATGCACGCTGCACCAATACCCCACATCCAGGAAAATAATAATCAGGACATAAAGTAGCAAAAATGATAAAGTCTATATCGTCCTTTGTGATACCTGCATTTTCAATAGCTTTTTTTGCAGCTTTCACACCCATAGTAGCTGTAGTTTCCCCAAAACGATTAGCATACCTTCTCTCCTTGATACCAGTGCGTTCTTGTATCCATTCATCGCTGGTATCCATATATTTTGTGAGGTCATTATTTGTATAAATGTTTTCAGGCACATACATACCAATACCACTAATTTTTGCTCTTAGCATCGCTTACAATTTTGTGTTGCAAATTAACGCCTTTGCACATAAAAAAATATTTATCCCTGTAGCTTGATTTTTCTTTTCAAGTATTGAAAAGCAAATTAAATATATCAAATAATATTGTCATTTTCATTTCTTGCTACGCAATATTTTTACTCGCCATATCATTTTTAAAATCCTTCTTACCAAATGACCTTTCAATTTCATTTCTTTGAATCAAATATTAATAATGTTCTATAAAAGAATGCCCATTGAGGTAGAAAGTCCGGAGGAGTTTGGGTACAACAATATTCTGTACAACCTAAGTGAAAGCTCTGTAGCAGATATCAATTTTAATCAAATAAAATTACCTGATACATTTCCTTTGGCATATACTGATCATAGAGGTAAACCGGCCTTGCGCCAGCTCATTGCAACGCAAATGCAACACCACAATATGGATCATATTTTATTAACACCTGGTGCAGCTCCTGCTTTGTTTATTATTTATTCTACTTTGCTACAACCCACAGACCATATTGTAGTAATTCGACCAAACTATGCCACAAATATTGCAGTACCAGAGGCCATTGGATCTGCCATCAGTTTTATCGACCTTTCTCCAAAGCATAATTGGCTTCCAACGCTTGAAGATATTTGCAAGGCAGTACAACCCAATACAAAAATCATCAGCATTACAACCCCACACAATCCAACAGGTATGGTGTGGCCTAAGGATTTAATTCAAGGATGTATAGATCTGGCGGCTTCAAAAAATATTTATCTTCTTGCAGATGAAACTTATCGAGATACCGGATGCATTACACATACTCCAATGCTAGCATCTATGCATGCCAACTGTATCAGCGTTTCTTCAGTGTCTAAAGCTTACGGATTGCCAGGTATAAGAATGGGTTGGCTGCTTACGCAGAATGTAAACCTATATGAAAAATTTCTTGCAGCTAAGGAAATGATTTTTATTACCAATAGCATTTTAGATGAAGAAGCCTGCTTTTCATTTTTATTAGAAAAAGAAAAATGGCTTAAGAAGATTACACATTTTGCGCAGCAAAACTTAAAACTCATCCATGATTGGATCAGTTATGAAAAAAGAGTAGCATGGATACCACCACAGGCTGGCGTGGTTTGCTTTCCTTGGATCAAGGAATCTATAAGTTTTGATGAGGATATTTTTTATCACAAGTTATTGCATGCATACAAAACTATGGTGGGCTCCGGTCATTGGTTTGACATGCCACCCAGATATATGCGTATTGGCTATGGCTGGACGAATGCTGACACTCTACAACAAGGGCTTGAAAATATAAGTGCCTGCATCAGTGATTCATTGGTTTGATATACAGCAATCCTTATTATCTATACATCATACTATTTAAACTAATATTTTAGCAGCTTTAATACAATAGATGCAAAGCTTTACACAACTATCGGAGGCCTTTAGAATTAAATTTGATACCCGGCATTTTCCACTTACACCTGCATCTTTATACGATGCAAATGAATATTTTTTACAATTAGGAGGAAAGCGGGTTAGACCTGTATGCTGCTTAATGGGCAATGAATTATTTGATACGATAAATGATGATGCCTGGCTTGTGGGCATTGCTATTGAACTGTTTCACAACTTTACTTTAATGCACGATGATATTATGGATGCAGCACCACTCCGCAGGGGTAAGCAAACTGTGCATATAAAATATGGAATGAATACCGCATTGCTCGGTGGAGATGTAATGCTGGTGGCTGCTTACGACTGCCTCAATAAAATAAATACAAATTATCAAAAGCGAATTATCAATTTATTCAATCAAACTGCCAGAGAAGTTTGTGAAGGGCAACAATTAGACATGGATTTTGAAAGTAGAAATGATGTGTCATTGGAGGAATACCTGCACATGATTGAGTTAAAGACATCTGTACTCCTAGCAGCCAGTCTTCAGATGGGGGCTATCATTGGCGGGGCCAGTGAAGGCAATTGTATTCATTTATACGAGTTCGGAAAAAATTTAGGTATAGCGTTTCAAATTCAGGATGATTATTTGGATGCATTTGGCAATCCGGAAAAATTTGGGAAAGATGCAGGCGGAGATATCAGGCAGAATAAAAAAACATTTTTACTCATTCATGCGTTGGAAACCGCAATCGGCGATACAAAAAAACAATTGGAATCGCTATTGTTTTCAAATTCGCCAGATAAAGTAGAGCAAGTACTATCAATTTATAAAGCAGTAGAAGTAGATGCTTGGGCAATTAAACTTAAGCAAGCTTATTATGAAAAAGCACTCCTGCATTTGGAAGAAACTGCTGTAACCTCATCCAGAAAAAAATACTTGCTGGAGTTTGCACAATTTTTAATTGAAAGAGATCATTAGTATGCAGCAAAAAGATTTGATTGAAACATTGGAAAAATCGTATAAGGATTTGAATCTTATGCTTTTAAAATATACAAAAGATGAACTTGAGTTTTCATTGCCCGGAAAATGGAGTGCAGCACAGCAGGCACAGCATCTGCACAAGTCTGTAAGACCTGTAAAATTTGCATTTCAACTTCCTCAATTTTTACTAAAGGCTTTATTTGGAAAAGCAAACAGGGCTTCAAAATCCTATGATGAGCTACTAAAAAAATATCATGCGCAATTAAGTAAAGGAGGTAGTGCATCTGCTCCTTTTGTGCCTGCCAAAGTTGAAAATATTCATATTGACAATGTGATCATTGCTATCGAAAAAAATATAAAATCTCTTGCACAATCAATAGAGAAAAAAACTGAGGAGGATCTTGATTTATGTCTATTGCCCCATCCGTTATTAGGTAAGGTTACCCTTCGGGAAATGCTATATTTTACTATCTTTCATGTATTGCACCATCGGGAAAATATAACAAATCAATTGACCCGAATGAACGATTTTAAAGCAGAAATGTTTAACTCCAAAAAATAGATATTATGATAAAAAAATGTATCCTACCCATGCTTGTGGTTGTACTTTTTTCTTGTAAAAAAGAAAATGATATTTCTCATATAGCACGCTCAGAAAGTACAGATGCTGCTTCCATGATGCTCATACCTATTGATCAAAGGACTGCTACTCCAAAACAAACAGATAGCAGAATTAGTACATCTACAGTTGGTAGTTCTCTTCAGTATGCTTATGTGCCACGCCGCAATGCAGATCGTCAAAACAAATTATTTGTGTTTATACCCGGCACTACAGCAGGGCCAGATGATTATAAACTGATATTGCAGGTAGGTGCCAGAGCAGGTTATCATACCTTGGGCATAGCATATAGCAATACTTTACCGATTGAATTTTATGCAGTAGGTGCCACTACCGATGATGCAGTGGAGAATATTTTAGAGGAATATCTGACAGGTGCAAATACATCTAGCAGGGTAAATATTGGATTGCCAAATGGTTTTGAAAACAGGATTATTAAAATGCTCCAATACCTTAATGCACAATATCCATCAGAAGGTTGGGGTCAGTATATAAATGAGTCTGGCCAGCTTCGTTGGGATAAAATAAGTGCATCGGGTCATTCACAAGGTAGTGATCATAGTATGTATATGAGCCGCAAAAGAAATTTGCTGAGGGCAGGATTATTTGCAGGTTCAGGTAGCTTTTTATTGCCCAATGGTTCCTATCCCAGTTTTATGCAAGGAGTCGGCACTACTGCGCCAGAAAAAGTATTTGGCTTTGCACATCTAAGAGACGATGTTAGATTATGGAGCGGTGTTAGACCTACATGGGCATCTTTGGCTATACCAGGTGCACCTACATCAGTGGATAGTAGCAATTATAGAGGGGCCAATCAGCTCACCACAAATATAAGTGGCACTTCATCTACACACAGTTCTATGGTGTCTGATTCTGTTACACCTATTCAAAGTAATGGCGTTCCATTATTTGCAAACGTGTGGATTTATATGTGTTTTCCAAGATAAATAGAAGAAGTTTTAAATAGAATACCCTGCCATTTGCGGGGTATTTTTTTGGGTAAGTAGTTGATTTTTCCAAGTATGGTTTGCAGTATCGTCTTTATAAATTTTTGCAGTAAATTATTGAAGAAAAATTTTTGATACTTCTTTATGTAAAATATCTAAATAATGCTGCCACTTTAGTTCCTTTTTTAACGACTCTTTTAATTCCCATAGAATAACTTGGAAATATAATATTGTACGGGCTATATTGCATCGATTTTATCTGTGATATAAGCCCCAATAATGATATCAAAAAAAGCCAAATATGCTATTAATGCATTGGTCTATCTGGCCAGGCAGGATAGTGGAAATAACCCTATACAGATTAGTAAGATTGCTGAAAGTGAACATATACCCAGAAAGTTTTTAGAAGCCATATTATTATCACTTAAAAATGCCGGATACTTGAGCAGTAAAAAAGGTAAAGAAGGTGGTTACTATATGCATAAAAAACCCAGTGAAATAAGTCTTGCAGATGTAATGCGATTATTTGATGGACCTATAGCATTTTTACCCTGTGCTACACATTTATACTATGAAAAATGTGAGGAGTGTAAGGATGAAGAAACCTGTGGAATACGTTCCGTATTTATTGAAGTTAGAAATGAAACAGTAGAATTGCTGAAAAAAGCAACTTTAGAAGAGATTATGAAACGAGGTAATAGGTTAGGGAGTGTGGATAAAGATAAATAACCACTTATTTGGTAATGATTGCAGTCCCACCTGTATCAGCAATGGGTACAAAGGAAATATTTTGTTCTATTGTAAACCGTATTACAGCTTCTCGGGCTCCTCTATATTCATCATTATTAAAATCATGAACAAATATATAACCACCTTTTGAAAGCCTTGGATAAAAGTACTGTAAGCCGGCATATATTGGTTCGTATAAATCTGCGTCTATACTTACAAAACAAAACTGATCTTCAAGTCCATTTGCGGTTTCCGGAAAAAATCCTTTTCTGATGATACAATGCTCCGGTTTTTTCATTTTACTTAGTACCAAAGCCTCGCTGGTATCAGAAAAATCTTGCTCTCCTGTAGAGTACTTTTGTGTTACTTCTTTTGTAGTATCCCTCTGATCAAATCCTTCAAAAGTGTCAAATAAATATAACTTTTTATCTGGCAGAAGAAAATTAATCCGCTTTGCAAAATCACCTTTATATACGCCCAATTCAGCTAAATTACCTTGAATGTTTCGTTGCTTTATTTCAGACACACATAGTTGAAGAATTGAATACCTTATATGATCCGTTGTGTTGTCTAATTGATTCCAATTCTTATTTTTATATATTAAAGATTTGGTTATATAAAAATTTTTGGTGGCCATCCACTTTGATGTTTTTAAAAAAAGACTTTTCAGCAGACTCATATTTTATATGATTTAAATAAAATGACCGGACAAATGTAGTCCGGTCATTTGCTAAATTAAAAAGAAATTACTGATTTGTAAGTGTACTATAAATAGCCTGCACTTGTGGAAGCTCAATTTTAGTCTTATAAATTCTTAGTTCGTCCATTATACCATTGAAATAGTATGGGTATAATGGGTCCTCATTTCTTCCAATATATAAGTCTCTTGAATTTGTGTTGAAATTTGCTTTTAACTCATTCTGATCTACCAATTCAGTATTGATATATAATTTAGAAGTGGTGCCGTCATAAGTATAAACAATCAAATACCAAACGTCAGTTTTAATAAAACTTGGATTTGTGGCACTGGTAACCTGAAATTGATTATTGCCATATGTACCATACAGGTTTTGAAAATCCTGTTTAACCGGCTGATAACACAAGTTGCCTTGGTAATAGATATTGTCATCATATCCGAGCACATATCTTCCATTATCATAGTCATTATATCCCTTACTGATTATTCTGTTACCATGACAAATACCTTGATAAAATCCATCAACATTTACTAAAGCAACCAAAGATATTCCATTTCTTGGGTTCAGAGATTCCGCATTCTGTACCTTCATGAAATTACTTGTTCCATTAAACTTGTAGGCTGTTTTAGGAAATCCATACAGGCCTGTAACTCTACTGGCATCTGCATAAGAAATATCATTACCGTTGCCACTTTTGTCTTCAAGTGGATTATTACCATTAAAAGTGTACCATGCTACCAATGAAGGAAGCAAAGATTTTTCTTCATTGCTTAATCTTTTAATCTCGTCTTCTACTGTCTGAGGATTTTTATTAATTTCGGTAGGTTTTTTCTGCTCTTTCTTACAACTTACAACAAAAGCACTCAATGACAATACAATGAGCATAGATTTAAGATTTAGTTTGTTCATTTTAACAATTTTAAAGTTAAGTGTGTAATGGTAGGTAATAAATAACATTTTACTTTAATTTCAGTGGTATAAAAATAATTTTCTTTAAAATGCTATGGCACATGTCCACATATCAACAAGAATTTCTTTATCCCCAATTAGTTGTAAACTACTCTCCTATCTATTTGAATATCTAATTTTGCCTCATGCGTCAATATCATGATTTGTTAGAGCATATTCTGCATACGGGCAGCAGAAAAGAAGATAGAACCGGTACAGGTACTATTAGTTGTTTTGGATATCAGATGAGGTTTGATTTATCTAAAGGTTTTCCATTGGTTACCACAAAAAAAGTTCATCTAAAAAGCATTATTTATGAGTTACTCTGGTTTTTAAAAGGGGAAACAAATACTGCTTATCTCAAAGAAAATGGGGTGTCAATATGGGATGAATGGGCAGATGCTTCTGGTAATCTTGGCCCTGTATATGGCAAACAATGGAGGAGTTGGCTGGGTGCTGATGGTCAGGTAACCGATCAAATAAAGGAAGCTATTCATTTAATACGAAATAATCCGGATAGCCGACGAATTATTGTAAGTGCATGGAATGTGGGCGAACTCAGCCAAATGGCTTTAATGCCCTGTCATACACTTTTTCAATTTTATGTGGCAGGTGGAAAGCTCAGTTGTCAGTTATACCAGCGCAGTGCAGATGTATTTCTTGGAGTACCTTTCAATATTGCATCTTATGCATTGCTTACTTTAATGATGGCACAGGTATGTGCACTTGAACCCGGAGATTTTGTGCATAGCTTTGGAGATGTACATATATATAACAATCACTTAGATCAGGTTAATGAACAACTTAGCAGGAGCCCTTATCCCCTGCCAGTCATGAAGCTAAATAAAGATATAAAAGATATTTTTGATTTTCAGTACAGCGATTTTAGTTTAGAAAATTATCAATGTCATCCTGCAATAAAAGCACCCGTAGCCATTTAAAATTATAACATGGAAATTTGTCTTGTAGCAGCTGCTTCAGAAAACAATGCATTAGGGTATCAGGGAAATTTACTTTGGCATCTTCCGAACGATTTAAAGTTTTTTAAAAATACAACTTGGGGTACTGCAGTGGCAATGGGTAGAAAAACTTACGATAGCATCAACCGTATTCCATTGAAAGGAAGGTATAATATAATCATAACCAGACAGGATGTTTTGGAAGCTCCGGGCTGTACTGTGGTGAGCAATTTGAAAGATGCTATATATGATGCATCAAATCATGGCTATGCGCAAATAATGGTAGTGGGAGGTGGTGAAATATACGCCGCAGCCTTGCCAATGGCAACTACCATTTACCTTACAAGAGTGCATGCTGTTTTTACACCAGCAGATGCTTTCTTCCCAGAAATAAACTTAGAAGAATGGACCCTAACAAACGAGCAGGTTTTTGAGATGGATGACAAGCATGCATATTCTTATACCATTCAACAATGGAATAGAAAATAAACACATGCTTTAGAATGCTATTTTTATAATCAAACTTTTATATTTAGAAATTGTACTCCAAATTTCAATTGGCCCAACTGTATCTCAAGTATTATTTGCAAGCAGCAAATAGTAAGGGCCATGGCGTACATTCCCCTTTTGTATTTAAGTTGATAACAGAAGTTTTTAATGATACTAGAATTTATAACTGCTATACATCTATAGAGTCAATCAGACAACAACTACTCAAAAATAATAATACAATTTTACTTGAAGATTTTGGAGCAGGTAGTAGGATAGAAAAAACAAAAGAAAGGACAGTGAAGGCCATTGCGCAATCCTCTTTGAAACCAAGAAAATTTAGTCAGCTCCTCTTTCGGCTGGCCAATTATTTTCAACCTAAGCATATCTTAGAATTGGGAACATCTTTGGGCATTACTACTTCTTATTTATCCAGTGCCTGTACAAAAGCGCAGGTTATAACAATGGAAGGGGCAAATGCGGTGGCAGATATGGCAGCATCAAATTTTGACCAGCTCCAACTGCAAAATATTTCTATAGTGAGAGGCAATTTTGATGATACCTTATCTACAGTTTTATCCAAGGAAATGCCAGCCATTGATTTTGCTTACATAGATGGAAACCATCGCTTCACTCCTACATGCAATTATTTTGAAGAAATACTACAGCATAGCTACAATAATACCTGTATTATTTTAGATGATATACATTGGAGTAAGGAAATGGAATTGGCTTGGCAGTATGCACAACAACATAAAGCAGTAACCCTAACCATCGATTTATTTTTCATAGGTATTGTATTCATCAGAAAAGAGCAGAAAGAAAAAGAGCATTTCATCATTAGATTCTGATCAAGTTTTGGTTTACCATTCTCTCTTCTGACGTAAATATGTTTATGATTTTTTTAATGATATGTTAGCCTCATTTTTCATAACGCCTCATTTGGTTATCAAAAAACCTTAAAAAATTTTTTAAAACATTTTTCTTTGGCAACGTATTTGTTAAAGTTTTAGAAATCCAATAATGCATTTTGATACTTTGAATAATCATTTTCTTTGATAACTCTGCCAGTATTCATTCGTTACAAATTGCTGTATTGTCTCTTCTTTAAGCCGTAATAAAAAATTTGATCCCCGTAGCTCCTAAGTAAACTTAACTATGGGTCTATTTGTGATTTGAATATACCAAAACGTATATGTGGTATATATATAATCAATAGCAAGACCTGCCAATTCATTTATTTTAAAATCAATGTATGAAGAAAATCAACATCTTCTTAGCAGCCATGCTATGCCTGTGTTCAGTAAAAAGTCAACTGTACTACAGTTATTCAAATGGCACTACAGGTTTTAATGAGTTAAGCAGTCCAATTGTGCCCACACTTATTGCGGCCTTCTCCCCTACCAAAACATTATTAGATGAATCATTTGTAAATAATGTACCCATTGGTTTCACTTTTCAATATAATGGAAAAGATTATACAACCATTCATCTCAATAGTAATGGATATGCAAGTTTGGGTGCTCCATTTATAAAATCAAAAACAAATGACCCAGAGTATGAGCTTAATGAACTGAGTGCTGGCAGTGGATATAAAGGTGCTATTAGACCTGTGCTTGCCCCCTTCTGGGATAATTTGGTACTTACAAACAATACTGGAATCAGTTATCAAACAACAGGTACCCAGCCCAATAGAATTTTTACGGCTCAGTGGTTGAATATGAAATGGCAAAGCGGTTCAGCAGCTATTTCATTTCAATTGAAGTTATATGAAGTTGGAAATGTGGTGGAGTTTGTTTATCGCAATGAATCTGGTGTCGGTGGCTCAGATAAATCTGCATCTACTGGCATTACTTCCGATAGAAGCAATAAGATTTTATTCGCATTAGACAGTTTGCAGTTCCTATCTATTACCCATTCACTCACAAATGCTACAGTTAGCAAATTCATTGAAAGCCTCAACGCTACAAAACCTGCCACAGGCCAGTATTACCGATTTACACCAGATGTATGTGTGCCTCCCGGCAATATTAAATTGGTGCATTACAATGATACCCGTGCACTCATTGAATGGAATAATCTTAAAGGTATAGCCGAATATGAATTTGCACTCAGCAATGAAGACATACCACCGAGTGCTGCCACAACTACCTCACAAAAAAAAGCAAATTTTGATGGCCTCATTCCAAATACAACTTACTATTTCTATCTACGCAGCAAATGTGGTGGTGAGTGGAGTAGGATAAAATTCAATACCTCAGATACACACATACTTCCTTATCAAGAAGGCTTTGAAAATGCGGTTGATAATTTGCTGCCTACTTCAATTACTGCTACGAATAATACCGCTTCATTTGCAGACATTTTCTGGCAGACCACAGATGCCATTGCCGCTCCGGAAGGTGAACATGTAGCAACCAATGCAGCACCTTTTTCCAATGGCAACTCCTGGATGTTTACACCCTCATTCTTTTTGTTGAAAGATGTATCATATACAATTAAATATAAAGTATCCACCAACGGTGGTAAAAATAAATTACTTGTAAAATATGGGCGAAAAGCAGGTGAAGATTCCATGGTTTATAGTATTATAGATGATACTGCATTATCAAATACTTCCTACAAGGTGAAGCAGGCCACCATTACTCCCACTGCATCTGGCAATTATATCATAGGATTTGGCTATGCTACAGATGTTAATGATAATATGATTTACTTGGACGATGTATCACTCAAACAAAATACCTCATCCAATGCCATACCATTTGCAGCAGTTCTTCAACCTTCTGGCCAAGCCAAACTAAGCTGGCAATACTACCCACAAGAAGATATTACTTTTATATTGGAGCGTAGTACAGATGGGATACAATTTAAAGAGTTTGGGCGCATGCAGCATCGCAAGCAAAATACAAATGCATTTGAATTTTATGATCGCAAACCTAACAATGGCATTACCTACTACAGGGTTTCTATACTAATGCCTAATGGTGCCACCCAAAGCAGTAATAAAGATGCTATACAAATACAAGAACAAGTATCTACAGCCCTGTATCCTAATCCCTCTTCAAGAGAGGTGTTTGTAAAAATGCAGCATACAGAGGGCATACAAATAAGGCTCTTTGATTTATCTGGACAGGAAGTGCAGGTAAGTGTGCAAAATATATCGCCGCAGCTATTGAAAATAATACCTATACAACCACTACCTCCGGGTGTGTATATGGTGCATACTATAAGCAGCACACAAACCATTGTATTAAAATGGATGGTATTATAAATCTCATTGTTCAACAAATTTATTTAGTTTGATATGAAAAAGACATTCTATTCATGGATTAAAAAATATTGTTTTCTCACTTGCTTTTTGCCGGGTGTGGTATGTGCCCAGTCCACTATCAATAATCCTGTAAATAAAGTTTCGGTAAGTGTACAACAGGCAAAAGTGTATGAAAATTTTCCATCGCCAGGTACAATCGTCATAAGGCGCAGTGGTGGTATCAATGCCATTACCATTCCCTTTACGCTTTCCGGTTCTGCACAGCAAAATGTAGACTATAATACTACATTGGCCTCCGCAGTTACCATGCCCATGGGATGTAGAGAAGTATGGCTACAGTTTGCCCCTATACAAGATGCTATTGTAGAAGGCAATGAAAACATTACCATCAAAATAAAACCCTCCGCAGGTTATAATTTAGTAGGTAAAGATTCTGCCACAGTTTTTATTATTGATGCTACTGATAAACCTTCCGATGATGAAGCCACCAGGTTTTTAATACAGGCTGCATTTGGTGCAGACCCAGATGAACTGGCAGATGTAAAAAACTTAGGTTTTGAAGCTTGGATAAATGAGCAGGCACAAAGGCCAAAGGGATACATGCAGCCACTAATAGAAGCTAAAGCTGCTGCTGGATTTCCTATTTATGATATAGAAACTAAGATTGCTTTATGGACACAGGTCATGCGGCGGAGGTATCCACCAGCAGGTGGCGTGGTACAAACAGACATATTGCGTCAGCGAATAGCGTACTCATTATTACAAATATTTGTCATATCTCAAAAGGTTGATGAATTAGGTTTAAACTCTGAGGGGGTTGCTAATTATTATGATATGCTGATGAATAATGCCTTTGGGAATTTTAGAAATTTATTGTTAGATGTGGCTTTACATCCATGTATGGGTATTTATCTCAGCCATCGTGGCAATCAAAAAGCTGACTCTGCAAATAATATTTTTCCGGATCAGAATTTTGCCCGAGAAATTATGCAGCTTTTTAGTATTGGTCTTTGGGAATTGAACATAGATGGCTCTAAGAAGCTGCGCAATGGCAAACCAATTCCCACTTATAACAATAAGGATATTGCAGAGTTTTCAAAAGTGTTTACTGGTCTTAACTACGGTGGCCCCTGGTATGATAGTACAAATTTTTATTGGGCACAGCAAGACTATACACATCCTATGAAAGCTTATGAGGATTTTCATGATAGAAGCCCGAAGAAATTACTCCGTGGCACCACATTGCCCGCAGGGCGAAAAACAATGGAAGATGTAGAAGGAGCAGTTGATAATTTGTTTAACCACCCCAATACAGGGCCTTACATGGCAAGGCTGCTTATACAAAGATTGGTAACTTCAAACCCAAGCCCGGAGTATATAACCAGAGTGGCCAGAAAGTTTAATAACAATGGTGCAAATGTGCGTGGCGATATGCTGGCTGTTATAAAAGCTATTCTTTTGGATGAAGAAGCCAGAAATTATTCCTATACACAACAACCTGTTTTTGGCAAACTGCGTGAACCCTATATGAACATGATGTATATGTCAAAAACATTTAATGCACAGCCTGTAAGTGGCAACTATGATGAATGCCCCCGCTGGCAGTACGATAATTATTTGCAGGAGCCTTTTATGTCGCCCAGTGTCTTTAATTTTTATACACCGGATTATATCCCTCCGGGAGATATGACCGCACTCGGCAAAACTGGACCAGAATTTAAAATTCTCAATGCCATTACCAGCATCAATGCACAAAATCAAATGAAGTGGATGTTTGAATGGCAGGTAATGTGGACCGAAAATCCGGACAATGCCATGATTCTTGATTTCTCCGATGAAATTGAACTGGCAGTAAATCCGGATGCATTGATAAGCAAATTGGTAACCCGCATGATTGGCATGCCACTCAGCCCCAAGTCATTTCAAATCATAAGAGAGGCAGTGCTGGGTGTGGAGCCTTATGGTGACTATTGGCAGAAGGATCGTGTAAGTATGGCCGCATACCTTATAGGTGCAAGTGCCGATTATAATATTCTTAAATAATTAAAACAAAATTTATGTCTGAAAAAAATCATATACATCGTCGTCAGTTTGTGGGCCAGGCCAGCTGCGCTGCCATTGGTGCCACTTCATTTTTAAGCACTATTACCAATCTATTATTTACCAATTCTGCCGTAGCACAGCAGTCTGGAAGTTTTGATGATTACAAAGCACTTATTTGTTTATTCCTTCCCGGGGGAAATGATTCTTTCAATATGCTCATACCCACTGGTAGTGCTTACAACGAATACAGTACCGTACGTACAGACCTGGCCATTCCTAAAAGCCAACTCCTGCCCATCAGTCCGGTAAACAATGCAGGTAGGCCACTCGCACTACATCCCGCCATGGGCGGAATGAAACAATTGTTTGATGCCGGTCATCTCTCCTTTATAGCCAATGTAGGTAGTTTAGTAAGACCTACTACACTCAATGATTATTATAATGACACCAATTTGCCTTATGGTTTGTTTTCGCATAGCGATCAATCTGAGCAATGGCAAACAGGTATACCCGCAGAGCGCTCCGGACTGGGCTGGGGTGGCCGTGTGGCAGATGTATTAGTAAGAGAAAATAAAGCCAGCAATGTTTCTATGAATATTTCTGTGGCCGGCAATAACCTCTTTCAGTTAGGCAATAAAGTATTTCCGTACACCGTAAATACCTATGGCGCCGTAAGCTTAGATGGCTATGCAGATACCTGGGGCTATGGGCCATTTCGCAAAGCGGCTATAGATAATCAACTGGCACAGGAATATAAAAATATTTTGGAGCGCAGTTATATGCGCATGAAAAAAGGCTCCATGGATGCCTATCAGGAATTTACAACTGCCACGGACAATACCCTACCCGCCGATAATATGGGTAATGAATACCTTGCAGAGCAACTAAGGCAGGTAGCAAAAATCATCAATGGCCGCAGCAGCTTGGGAGCAAAGCGACAAATATTTTTCTTGCAATGGGGCAGTTGGGATTTTCATGATGATGTACTGGGCAATATGGATTATGCCATGCCCATACTGAGTGATACGCTCAAAGCATTTTATGACCTGTTGGAAGATATCGGTGTACAAAATAATGTCATTCTTTTTTCTGCATCGGAGTTTGGCAGAAGCCTTACCAGCAATGCGGCCGGCAGCGATCATGCCTGGGGTGGCAATCAGTTTGTAATGGGAGGCGCCATCAAAGGAAAAACCATTTTTGGAGAATATCCTGATTTGTATTTAGACAATCCATTAGACACTGGTCGTGGCTGTTTGATACCCACCACATCTGTAGATCAAATGAGTGCAGAGCTGGCATTATGGATGGGTGTAAGCCGTGCAGATATACCCATCATATTCCCGAATTTGAAAAATTTCTACAACCTACAGAGCAGGGATAATCCTGTAGGGTTTATAAATATGTAGGAGTATTTTTTTATATATTTTCTTGTCATGTTTTGTTTATAACGCTTCCTTGGGAGGCGTTTTTTTTTGGGGTGTTGGAATAATTATTTTGAGTGCTTTAGGTATACTACTATTGAGCGATATTTTGGAAATGGTTTTGGCGATTGTTATTCATTTTATTTAAGCTTACAAATTAGAATCAAACCGTGTAAACCTTTGTAATATTTGGGGCATTTCCCTATCTACGGTTTAAACTGTGGGTTAATAATTCATTGGCACTTCAATGGCCAGAATGGAGGCATGTTCTGTAGCTGTAATATTAATTTGTTCAAAGTCCCATATACCAATGGCATCTCGGGCTCCTAATAATATATCTTGAACTTTTACAGCGCCATTTATTACCATCATGTAAACTCCATTTCCTACAAATGCATTTTTATATTCAAGCGAATGATTGGCAGTTATATTGGAGAGTAAAAACCTGGCATCTTGATTAATCCATAATGCATCATCCGATTGAATTGGAGATACTACGGTTTGCCATTGATTTATCCTGTCTGCTTCATTAAAACTACGTTGATCATATCGAGGTGCAATATTTCTCAGTTTAGGAAAAAGCCAACACTGAAAAAGATTGACTTCATCCGTTTCTGATGCATTGAACTCGGAGTGCCTTACTCCGGTGCCCGCACTCATTATCTGCACATCGCCAGCTTTTATAATGCCATTGCCCCCAGTGCTATCTTTATGCTGCAATGCTCCTTTGAGTGGTATGGTTACAATCTCCATATTGTCATGTGGATGTGTGGGAAAACCGCAGCCTCCTGCAATAATATCATCATTCAAAACACGCAAGGCACCAAAATGTACTTTATCCATATCGTGATAAGATCCAAAACTAAATGAGTGATTGGCAATCAGCCAACCATGATTGGCGGAGCCTCTATCTGTAGCACGATGTACGATATTTTTCATAAAAAAATTTCGCAAACAATATCAATTAGTCTGCCATTAAAAGAATTCGCCAAAATCTGTCGCTTTGTCACTACACTTATCCTCATTTTTTTAAAATAGGTACAGATCCAATGTTGTTGCTGAAAATATCCAATAGTTCAATCATGGTTAAGGCTCATACTATGACTATGGAAAACTATAGGTTAATAAAAAAATATTACCCTCAAAAAAAATTTAAAACCTCCAACATTGCTGAGGGTTTGTGCCCGGGACTGGATTCGAACCAGCACATTCTTTCGAACGCTGCGACCTGAACACAGTGCGTCTACCAATTTCGCCACCCGGGCTTTAAGAAAGCAAATATAAAATGTGACTGCTTGCAATCAAATTTATTTAAAGAGTTAATAGGCTACACCCTCTAATATCACTATTATCTGAGCGGCCCAATATTTCAAAACTACCATCTTCATATACAATACCTGCGTCATCTGTAGCTATAAAACTACAACTATCAAAATTGGCTAAATCAATTATGTTGATCAGACCTTTACCTACTAAGGAAATCTGTTTAGGATCGTCCTCATTTCTAACCAAAACTTGCATCCACGGAGGACAGCGATACAATCCATTGCCAGTGGAATAAGCCTGACTGAGCAGCTCTGTCATGCCATATTCTGAATGAATGGATTTTACACCAAAATTTGTACACAGTATATCATGCAATTCGGCTCGTATCATTTCTTTTTTTCTCCCTTTCATACCACCTGTTTCCATTACTATAGTATGTTTAAGTTGCATTTTATATTTTTCTCAACTGAACTTCACGATGCAGATTAATCATTCATTAAATTTCTCAATTCTTGAATAAATTCATCATCTTCATCTTCAGATTCTTAATCAGCATTTATAACTCCTAAAAAATAATCTACACTATCTAAAATTAATAAATTTGAAATTTAATTGATTCGATATGTTTACGAATTGATTGACAATGTTGTTATCGCTATTCTTGATATTTCATAAAATTATCATTTTGTTTGTCGTTACAAATTTGATGATACATTATTTATATTGGTTTTTTACTTCTTGATAGAGACTCACTCAGTTATGTTACTGCAGGGATTACTTATTTTAGTTTTAGATCATGACCGTAATGCTTTTGTAAGACTCTGCATTAAGTGCAAACAAAAGGGTTTTAATTACATTTATAATTTTTACTTTTGTGAATATTTAGGATTTTGAACAACTTTAATTTATGATAATAAAGCCTTAATTATAGTAGTCTTATGAAATATTTTTATAGTATTATCACCACCAATTGACCATATATTGCCTTTCCGATCATCGACAAATTTAGTTATAAATTTTTCAGCTTTTGCTTTTGTTGAAGATGCATTATTTATAAGTTCTATAATTTTTGCAACAGTTGAGTCTTTATACAAAGAAGTTGCTTTTACAT
>CALAGJ010000151.1 GCA_937892395.1 uncultured Parafilimonas sp. | reverse complement strand
CAGCCGGTTTTTATCAATCAACTAAAATTGGTGTAATTAAATCAGTACTTCTAAATAAAATTATTTAGCAATATAGAATCAAATCAGTTTTCCTGACTTGTCATAAGCTATATATTCATTGCATTAACTTTGCGCCAGTTAAAGACTAGAATGAAACAATTTACTATTCCAAATATATATCGTAGCTCGCTCATCAGTGCTATTAAGGATAAAAGAAAAAAAGAGGATAGACTCAAAAAGGATTTTTCGCCCACGCTTCTAAATTTTGGCAATATTCATATCTATCTTGCCAGACATTTTGGTTTTTGCTATGGTGTAGAAAATGCGATAGAAATAGCTTTTCGAACAGTAGAAGAAAATCCTGGAAAGCGAATTTATTTATTGAGTGAAATGATTCATAACCCTCAAGTAAATGCCGACCTCACAAAAAAGGGAATCCTTTTTTTGCAAGATACCTATGGTAAACAAATCGTTCCATTTGATGCAATTCATGAGGATGATATTGTACTCATACCTGCATTTGGTGCTACGCTTGAAATTGAAGATAAACTTCGTCAAAAAGGAATTGCTATTGAGAACTACAATACTACTTGTCCTTTTGTAGAAAAAGTTTGGAATAGAAGTAGTCAGATTGCCGAAAAGGGATATAGTATTGTGATTCATGGTAAACCAGCACATGAAGAAACAAGGGCTACTTTTTCTCATGCTGCCGCCAACACTGCGGCTGTAATTGTGAATGATATGGCCGATGCTCAGCAATTAGCTTTATTTATGACTGGTCAAAAATCTGCTGAAGATTTTTATTCACTTTTTAAGGATAAATATACTCCCGGTTTCTCAGTAGAAAAGGATTTGCAACGTATTGGTGTGGTTAATCAAACCACACAGCTTGCCACTGATACACAGGCTATTTCTGATTACCTAAAACAAGTAGTAATGCAGCATTATCAGTTAGATGCAAATAGTATTCAAGAAAGATTTGCTGATACTAGAGATACACTTTGTTATGCAACAAACGATAATCAATCTGCAGTGCAAGGCATGCTGGATACCCCCGCAGATCTTGCAATAATTGTTGGTGGCTATAATAGTAGTAATACCTCGCACTTGGTAGAACTTTGTGAGAAAGTATTACCATCTTATTTTATCAATGACCCTGCAAATATAATTTCTGCCAACCAAGTGGTACATGCCAACTGGCGTACACGTGCTGAGCAGGTTTCGGATAAATTTCTACCCATCACATCCCCAATTAAAATTTTGATGACCAGTGGAGCCAGTTGTCCCGATGCTGTTGTAGAATCTGTCATAGAAAAGCTACTACAGATTACTCATTCTTCTGTATCTATTGATGATATTATTAAGCAGTTGGTATGATGAATTGAAAAAAAAAAATCTTCAGGTAATCTCATATCCAAAAGAAAATTATTCCAAAAAAAATTCTTTCTCTTCCTGCGTAGGTATTCTGCATGACTCCGTTTTCCCAAACCATTTATATCTGTTTGATGCAATCCATTTATATATCGGATTTCTAATAAATGATGGTATTAGGATAAGTGCATATAATAGTTTTCCCGGATAAGAAAAATGTTTACAAATACCCAGTGCAGCAGATGAATAAATAGAGGCTGTTTCATTTTCAATTAAAACCAAAGAATCGATAGAAGCAGGTATATTAAACTTTGCTCTCAGATTCTTCCCAATATTGCTTTGTAAGCTAGCATATCGTAAATTTTTTTTCTTATTGCAACGCATAGAAAAATTAACCATACTATTACAATAATTACATACTCCATCAAATAGAACAATTGGGTATTGCTGCATGCAGCAAAATAATGTCATTACCACAAATATGTTTATAAAAATTGTTTAAAACAGCTTTCGGATTGTTTTCTAATTTATAATACTAATCTATAACTGTCTAATTGTCTTTGGATAAACAATTGTGGGGGTTATAATTTCTAAGTTGCAATTATTATGGGGCAATTTAAGTATTCACAAATTTTGATTCCGTTCTTCGAAAAGCAATCTTGGTTTTACAATATACCTATAATAATACATAATTCCACATAGGGCGGCTATTTGAACACTAGAAAATACGAAAAAAAGATTGACATGTGGTTTGATAAAATCAAGAAAAAATCGAAAAACACAATATGAAAAAAGAAATATCTTAAACAGAGCACCGGGAGTTAAGTATCTTTTTTTTGAAATAATTTTTAATGAAAACCATAGTAGTATTAGAAATAACATTTCATACAAAGTGACCGGATGCCGCAGGTATTCATCTCCTAAATACATACCCCAGGGTAAATCAGTTTGCAATCCATAGGTGGCTTCATACACACCCATACTAAAGCAACCAATTCTACCAATTATCATAGAGAGGAGTATTGGATATACCATAAGGTTGCCACTTGGATTTTTTTCAGCAATCGCAAGTTTAATCAGTTCTACTCCTGCAAGACCACCCAATAAACCACCAAGAATAGTTTTGTTTTGATAGATATATTGCAAGGTGTTTTTTGCTTGAAATAATTGTTCCGGATTTTCAAAGGCTGCCACTAATCGGCTGCCAAAAAAACTTCCAAAAATGGCTCCAATAAGTATCCAAACCCTGTTTGAAGTATCTATAATATCTCCTTGCTTTTTCCTGAGCCATAAAAAATATCTAAACCCAATAAAAAAACTTAGAGGTTCAAATATATTATGCAATAAAATATCCACATGACCAATATGAATAGCAATAGGAAATTGAATAGATGTGATAAACATGGTGTAAAAAGGATGAATTCATTGTAGCATTCAGCAATAAAAATCAATTTGGTTTTATATCAAAACCCGTGATACAATTACAATCCCAAAGATGATTAATATGATTCCTGATATAATGTTTATGATGTGAATATTATGCTGAGTTAATTTTTCTCGGATACGATTAGCCAGTATTACTTTTAAAATATCAGCCATCAACACAATACTCAAGCAAGTTACAAATACAATCCATCTATAGTTTACAGGATCCTCGTATGTTTTTGATTCGCCAATAATTGTAGCAGTAGCAGCAAACCAAAACAAAAAAGCACCTGGATTTAGTATGTTCATAAAATAACCAGCAAAGAAAATCCCCGCTACATCACGTTTTCGAAGCACAAGCTCTATATTTAATCCATCTTCTGAAATATTATTCTTCCTAAAAAAAATATTATAAATACCCATAATAATTAAAAAACAACTGCCACTGATGGCAATAATTTTTTCATGTTCTAATATATTATTGAATAAAGAAGAAAAGAGATTACAAATTAATACAATGCTGATATCGCTTGCAGATACTCCAGCTACAAATGAATATCCACCGGCTCTGCTATTGTTGATACTCTGCTTGATAACTGCAAATATTACAGGGCCTACTGATATACTCAATAGCAAACCAAGCGTTATGCCTTTAATAAATGGACTAAGCATAGATAGTGGCAATGTAACAAAAAAACTTTGAGACTTTGATTTAAATGATGGATTGGTTTTTAAATCCACGATTGCCGATGAATTCAAGCCAGTCTTCTAGCATTGCTCCCTTCATAACACGAGGGAATTTATGTTGGCCACCCACTTTATTTTTACTCTCCATAAATGCTGTAAAAACATCTTCAGGCAATCTTGTTAGGACCACGTTTTTCAAGGCATGCATTCGCTCAGTTGTATAATCGTCATTGATGCGTTTGAGCTCTTCATCCAAAGCCACTAATAATTGTTCATCTAAATTTTCTGCATCGCAAGCTATATACCATTGATGTATAAATTGATTTTGCTTTGATAAACCTGCTACTGTAAATTCGGGTATAGATACATTGAATTTTTCACTTACATATTGAATAGCTTTATTCATATTATCCACGCTGAGGTGCTCACCCACTAAACTTAAAAAATGCTTTGTGCGCCCTGTAATCACAATTTCGCTCAATAATTTATTGGTAAACTTTACGGTGTCACCTATTAGGTATCGCCATGCACCGGCTACAGTGCTTATCAAGATGGCATAGTCTTTTCCCTCTTCAATTTCACCTAATGATAGTACTGTTGGATTGGCAATTATTTCTCCATCCGAGTCAAAATTATTTTCATCAAAAGGTACAAATTCAAAAAATATATGCGGGTGTGTAGATAAATGCATGGCATTTGAGTATTGCCTATCCTGATAGGCCAGAAAACCCTCACTTGCCAGATAAGTTTCCACATAGGTTAATGGCCTTGCCAATAGTTTTTCAAAACCCATTTTATAAGGTTCGAAACTAACACCACCGTGTACAAAAAATGAAAGATTGGGCCATATTTCATGAATGTTTTTTAAATGATGTTTTTCAATCACCATTTCAAGGCACATCTGTATCCATGCAGGTACACCGGTAAGAAAACTGATATCCCAATCTGGAGCTTTTTCTACTATATCATTGAGCTTTTTATTCCAGTCTTTTTCCTTAGCTATTTGCCTACCGGGTTTATAAAATGGTTGGAACCAGAAGGGAACTTTTTTTGCTGTAATGCCACTTAAATCACCTGAATAGTATCCGGCATTTTTTTCCAAAGCAGTACTACCGCCCAGCATCAACCAGCCTCTGCCAATAGAGCTGATATCTATATTTTCAT
>CALAGJ010000150.1 GCA_937892395.1 uncultured Parafilimonas sp. | reverse complement strand
AGTTACATAATTTATTTCTCCGGAGCTTTTTTTGGGTTGATATGCCTGCGGCAATGTATCAGCAGTAGCTGTTGATTGTATGGGTATCCACTGCAAGCTCAGCATATACAGAGGAAGGAAAACTGCAATTGAAAATTTGAGGATATGTGTGGGCGTTATCCTAAATGTATTAGGTATAAAATTTGGTTTTAATATCCTTTGAATGCGATGTAAGAGCTGTGGTGTTGTACTCCCTTTTGCAGCGGCTGCAAACACATTGGAATGTTGAACACGTGCAAAACTTAGTAAAGCTTCTGCATAACTCACCGGCGAATATTTGAATTGCATAACCAAATCATCGCAGGCTTTTTCTCTCTCAGCATCCATTATGCGCAGCAGCATTTTACTAAAAGGATTAAAGCAGAGCACTACATCTGTAGCAGTGGTAACCAACTGGATTAAATAATCCTTACGTTTTATATGTGCCAACTCATGTACGATAACTGCTTCCAATTGTGCAGGCGATAGCTGAGTAAATACAGATACAGGTATTAAAATAATTGGTTGTAGCCAACCCATGGTAAGAGGTGTGTCCACCGCATTGGAGAGAAAAAGTTGGATATTTTTTTTGATACCTATCAATGTTTTTTGTTCCTCCAAAAATAAGCGCCATTCTACTGGTATTTTGAGTTGAACTTTTCTCAAATTTCTTGAATAGCGATAGCACCATATAAATTCTACTGTGAAGTAAGTAAGCAATAAAATATAAACAATTGAAGCGGCCTCCAATATCCAATGATTCCAACTGAGCGAAGGGTTTATAATTGTATTGACCAAAAAACCTGCTGCATCTTCGCCCTGCTGCATAAATAAATATATGCTACCAAGAAAAGTAATGAATAGCATAAATTGATATGCCAATGCAAAAGAAAACAAGATGCCGGGGCGCTTATTAAAAAAAGGTTTTATGCATAAAAAAAGCAGCCAGCAGCATGCACCCAAACTTAGGTTTACAAAAATTGATTTCCCAAGTGCAATCAGTAAGGCGGTAATATCCATGACGGTTATTTTTTTAGTTCATTCAGCAATTGTTGAATAGCATCAATTTCAGCAGCATTTGGTTGATGCTGGCCCAATGCCTGCATGACTAAAGCGGTGCGGTTTCCATTAAAAAGGGTTTGTACCATTTTATCTACCAACTGCTCCTGTGTACCTTCCCGGCTTACTAATGGAAAATAGATATGTTTTCTATTGGTTTCATCACGCCCTGCCAGTCCTTTTTCAAACATAATTTGCATGAGCTTGAGTGTGGTGGTGTAGCCACTTTCTTTTACCTGATTTATACATTCGTAAACTTCTCTTACTGTTGCATTTTCTTTTTCCCAAAGAATGCTAAGTATTTCCAGTTCACCTTCTGTGGGCTTAATTTTTTTGTCCGCCATCTTTCGTACGACTTTATTCGTAAGCAAAATAGGAGATTACTATTGAAATGCACAAATTTTTTTTTGAGTGGTGGTATTCGTTTAACTTGTGGTATAATATTTTGGAAAAATATTAAGGAAAAATCAGGCTACAACGGATTGCTTCATTCTGCCAACTTTCAAGAAAGCGTATGCACTTTTTCCATTTTGGATGGGTGAATTAAGTGTGCCAATAAAATGGGTGAGCCATTGGGTTACTGTAGATGTTTTTAATTTATCGTACCATCACTCATGCATGGGGTATGGTGTGGCAGCAATTATTAGCGTAGGGTTCAAGTTTGAATTTTGCTATTTGATTTGGCAATTTGTACAGCACAAACAATATTAGCAGTACCCTACCGTTTAACAATGCTTTTCAAACCGAAAATTAGTTTTAATTTGCCCACATGACAATAAGGTCTATAGCCTTCCTGTTAATTCTGCTGCTAACATCTATGGTCTCCAGGTCGCAGTTTAGAAAATACAGTAATGAATTTCTCAATATTGGTGCCGGTGCCCGGGGCTTGTCTATGGGCGGTGCTCAGGTGGCCAGTGCCAGTGATGGTAGTGCTGGTTATTGGAATCCGGCAGGATTAGTAGATGTATATGAGCATCCCAGCATCAGCCTCATGCATGCAGATTATTTTGCAGGCATTGGCAAATATGATTATGCCTCTGTTGCTATTCCTGTGGGTGGTGATGGACAAAAAACATTGGGTGCCAGTTTTCTACGCTTTGCGGTGGATGATATACCCAACACATTGTTTTTAGTAGAACCGGATGGCTCACTCAACTATAACAATATCCAAAGTTTTTCATCTGCTGATTATGGTTTTATACTCTCTTACAGCCAAATTATAAAAGACAATAAGCAGGCACAAATGAGCTGGGGAGCCAATACAAAAATTATACATCGCAATGTGGGTAGTTTTGCAAATGCATGGGGTTTTGGTTTTGATGCAGGATTTTTATACAAAACAAATACTTGGCGTTTTGGATTGGCCGCAAGAGATATAACCACCACTTTTAATGCTTGGAATTTCAATTTCACAAATGCTGAAAAAGAAGTGTTATATCTTACTAATAATGAAATACCTGTAAGAAGTACAGAGCTTACAGCACCACGCCTTATACCTGCCGCCGGATACAATGCAAAGCTATCACCCAAAATAAACCTATTGACAGAGCTCAACCTTGAAATGACATTTGACGGCAAACGAAATACATTGATTCGTTCCAATCCTATCAGTATAGATCCACGTTTAGGTGCAGAGTTGAGCATAAGCAATACCGTATTTGTAAGAGCTGGGGTATCAAATTTTCAGCAAGGGCTTAAAGATGGCGATACACTTAACCAGCAGAAAGTATGGATATTTCAGCCTGCATTAGGAGCGGGTTTCAAAGTGGGCAATGTGCATATAGACTACGCATTTACAAACTTAGCCAATCAAAGCAATCCGCTATACACACATGTGTTTAGTCTGAGTCTTGATTTAGTGCCCAGAAGTACAGAAGCTAAAAAGAAAGGAGCATATCCTGAATTGGAAAAACCATCAAAAACAAAAAAGCCCAAAGGAGGCTATCCGGTACCATGAGCAAATACTTATTGTGCCTGCTGATACTACTACAAATAGGCACTACACATGCACAAACCTTCAATAATGAATGGATAGATTATGCCAGTACTTATTATAAATTTAAGGTGGGTAAGACTGGATTGTATCGCATCAATCAATCGCTGCTTGCAGCAAATGGCTTAGGAAATATTCCTGCAGAGCAATTTCAATTATGGAGAAATGGGGTGCAACTTCCCATTTATACCAGTGTGGCCACAGGTGTATTGCCTGCAAATGGATATATAGAATTTTGGGGAGAGAGAAATGATGGTATTACTGATTTTCCAATGTATAAAAATCCTGCTTATCAATTTTCAAAAGACATAAGCCTAATTTCGGATACAGCATCTTTTTTTCTCTGTGTAAATACCAACGGAATAAATTCAAGACTCACCAATGCATCAAATGATGTGGCTTCAAACACCCTGCCTGCTGAGCCTTATTTTATCTACAACTACAGGAATGCTTTTCAAGAATTTCAAAACAGGGGAAAGCCTGTTTATTTTGGAGGTGTAAATGTTTATTCATCTACTTATGACCTAGGTGAGTTTTGGAGTACAAAAGAAATTTATAGAACGAATCCTTATTCGTTTTCTACAGATAACCTTTACCCAGTAAGTGGCAGCACAGGAACGCTTCAAGCATCATTTGCAGGCAACTCAATAAGAGGTGGTGGTAGAACGGTGAAAGTAACTGTAAATGGTAGCGAAGTAATCAATCAACCTTTAGGTATTTTTGATGCTAAAATATTTACATCATCGACAATACCTGCATCAAATTTTTCAGGATCTACAGTAAACTTTCAGTTAATCAATAATTCTACCGCAGATGAAGATCGTGTGGTTTGTGGCTTTGTAGATTTATCGTATCAAAGGCAATTTAATTTTGGGGGTAATGCAAATTTCAAATTCAATCTACCTGCCACGGGGGTAGGATACTATTTGGAAATTTCAAATTTTAATGATGGAGGTGCCACGCCTGTTTTATATGATTTGACAAATGGGAAAAAAATTACTGCAAATACTACTGTAGCAGGCAAGTATAGATTTGTGCTACCTTCATCAACTGCGGCAAGAAACTTAGTAATGGTGAGTGAAGATGAAAGCAATATCTATACTATAACAAAACTCACATCTAGAAATTTTATAAATTATTCTAATACATCTCTACAGGGTGATTACTTGATGATTACCAATAAAATTTTAATGTCAGGCAATAACCCCATACAAGCTTATAAGCAGTATAGAAGCTCTGTGGCTGGTGGTAGTCATACTGCACAGATATATGATATAGAAGAGTTAGAAGATCAGTTTGCTTATGGCATTAAAAGACATCCATTATCTGTAAAGAATTTTCTTGCTTATGCTAGAAAAAATTTTACCATAAAACCAAATTTTGTTTTTCTCATGGGTAAGGCGGTTACTTATGATGAATACAGATTGAATGATACATCTGCATATGCTGATAGGTTGAACCTGGTGCCCACTTTTGGATGGCCTGCTTCAGACAATCTGATTGCATCTGCAAATAATGAACCACAACCTGCCACTTATGTTGGTCGCTTGGCAGCAGTATCACCGGAAGAGGTTGACATTTATTTAAACAAGATAAAAGCATTTGAGCAGCAGCAGCAAAATACGGTACAAACCATTGCCAATAAGGCATGGATGAAAACCAATGTACATGTAACAGGTGCCAATGATCCCGGCCTCGATTTTTCTCTTACAGCCAGTTTAAACAACTATAGAAATATTATACAAGATACTCTTTTTGGCGGTAATGTATTTAGTTTTAATAAAACAACTACAGGTACTGCCACACCTATAACTGATGCACTCATGACATCTTTATTTGAGAATGGCATTAGTTTACTCAATTATTTTGGGCATTCATCTGCAACTGTTCTCGACTATAATTTAAACTCTCCCTACGATTATAATAATCAAGGGAAATATCCTTTGTTTATTGTTAATGGATGCAATGCTGGAAATATTTATTCGCATGATACAAGCAGACTTTTTTTGATTAGTTCTCTATCAGAAAATTTTGTATTAGCCAAAGACAGAGGAGCTATTGGATTTATAGCCAGTACTCATTTTGGTGTACAGAGCTATTTAGATGCATACAATAAAGGATTTTATCAATCATTGAGCAATACTGATTATAATAAACCTGTTTCTTATAGTATCAAAGATGCTATTAATGTATTGCTGAGTGCAAGGTTAGATAGTACTACACGCTATTTGCATGCAGAAGAAACTTGCCTACATGGTGACCCCGCATTAAAGATTAATGCGCATGAAAAGCCAGATTTTGTAGTAGAAGAACCACAAGTGATTATTAACCCCACTTTCATATCATTGGCCGATACAAAATTTGATGTAAAAGTCTATTTCCATAATATTGGTAAAGCCACAGGCGACAAAGTAAATGCGCTCATCATACGCCAATATCCAGACGGAAGTATGGATACATTATTTAATGAACAAATAAAATCTATTCGGTTTAGAGATTCAGTGCAACTTTCTGTACCTATTGTTGCATCAAGGGACAAAGGAGAAAATAAGTTGATTGTTTCTATTGATAGCAAACAGCAATATGATGAATTGAGCGAATTGAATAACACAGTTGGGAAACAATTTTTTATCATTGAAGATGAGTTACGCCCTGTGTATCCTTACAATTTTGCTATTGTAAATAAGCCCTCCATTCAGTTGCAGGCATCTACTGCAAATCCCTTTAGCGCAGCAAGGGATTATATAATGGAAATGGATACAACAGAATTGTTTAATTCCTCACTCAAGTATTCACAAACTATCAATTCTATTGGGGGCATTTTATCCTTTAGCCCTTCCATATCTTTAATTGACAGTACAGTTTATTATTGGCGAGTAGCTCCTGTTGCTTCACCGGAAAGTATCAGATGGAATAATTCAAGTTTTGTATATCTATCCGGTAGTAGCACAGGGGCCAATCAATCTCATCTGTATCAACATTTAAAATCAGGTGTAGAAAGAATCTATATAGATAGTAATAGCCGCTCTTGGAAATTTAAGCCTACGCTAAATTCACTAAGTATAGTACATTCAATCTTTTTATATAGCGGAGTAGAGGATCAGGATTTTAAAGTAAGCATTAATGGGCTTACCACCACATCCGGGGCTTGTTTAGGTAAATCTGTAATTTATAATGTATTTGACCCTGTTACTTTAAATCCCTATTACAATCAAGCCATTCCCTCAACAACAGGATCTGGCACATATGGAGGATTTTTAGGTAGTGCTGCGTATTGTGAGGGCACGGGCAGAGAGTATAATTTTGAATTTGGTTTTTGGGATACTACGGGCAGAAGAAAGATGCGTGATTTTATGGATTGGATTCCAGCCGGAGCATTGGTTACAGTAAGAATAATCATTGATGAACCCATTAGCGAAACACCTTTTGCACCTGTATGGCAAAATGATGCTTCCATTTATGGGGCTGGAAATACTTGGTATGACAGACTAAAGTCAGCCGGATTTGCTGATGTAGATTCATTCTATTTTCCTCGGACATGGGTATTTAACTATAAGAAAAATGAAGCAGCCACTTACCTTCCTGAATGGCAGTTTAGTGCCGGCCTATTTGATAGAATTTTTTATCAACGTACACTCACCGGCTCCGATACATTAGGGTACATAACTTCTCCTGTGTTTGGTATGGCGAAAACCTGGAAGCAAGTGCAATGGCGTGCTCAGAATACAGTCAACACAAATGGAGATAATCCCACACTTGAAATTATTGGAATAGATGCTGCGCAAAATGCTGTATTACTTTTTACACTGAATAGTAATCAACAAAATTTTGATATCAGTAGTGTAAATGCAGGTCAATATCCTTATATACAATTGCGTATGCGCAATGCAGATAGCATAAATCTTACACCCTTCCAGCTGCGCTGGTGGAGGGTACTCTATGACCCTGTACCTGAAGGTGCCCTAGCACCCAATTTGTTTCTTAGTTTTAATGACAGCCTTGATTTAGGTCAGCCACAAGATTTTGGTATTGCATTTAAGAACATTAGCGATGTGCCTTTTAGTGACAGTATGTTAGTTAAAATGCAAGTTATAGATGCTGCAAATGTAACTACCACATATCCCATTGGTAAATTAAAACAATTAAATCCAGGCGATACAGCCATTATTCGATATCCAATTCCAACAGGAAGTCTGGAAGGAACAAATAATATTTTCTTAGATGTAAATCCTGATCAGACACAACCTGAACAATATCATTTTAATAATTTTCTTTACCAACAGTTTAAAGTAAGTGCCGATAAATTTAGGCCGATAATGGATGTAACATTTGATGGGGTACATATTTTGAATAATGATATTGTATCGGCGCAGCCACATATACAAATGAGATTAAAAGACAATTCTACTTTCCAATTGCTGGATGATACTACATTGATGAATGTGCGTCTGCAATACCCTGATGGCAGTATTCGGAGATTCTATTTTGTAAACGATACCTTACAATTTACACCTGCCACTGTCAATGGAGAAAATATTGCTACAGTAGACTTTTATCCTTTATTAACAGATGATGGAAATTATCAACTATTGGTGTCTGGGAAAGATAAAAGTGATAATCCCGCAGGCATTGTAGAATATACCGTAAACTTCAATGTGTACAATAAGCCGATGATTAGTAACCTGTTTAATTATCCAAATCCATTTACGACATCTACGGCTTTTGTATTTACTGTAACGGGTAGTGAAGTGCCTCAAAATATTCGCATTCAGGTATTGACGATAACGGGGAAAATTGTAAAAGAAATTACAAGTGCAGAATTGGGACCCATTCATATCGGAAGAAATATTACGGAATATAAGTGGGATGGTACAGATCAGTATGGCCAGAAATTAGGCAATGGTGTGTATCTCTATCGGGTACTTACCAACTTAAATGGTAAATCATTAGATAAGTTTCAAACTACAGATAAAGATGGCTTTGATGTAAACACAGACAAATACTTCAACAAGGGCTATGGTAAAATGTATCTAATGCGATAAGTTAATTAGTTAAGCTTTCATGGTAGAAATCAGAAATTCTGGTATTGGTACAAGGGTAATTAATTTTTTAATTGACACTATTTTAATTGTACTTATCAGTTATGGAGTTTATTATTTTTTTAAATGGTATGCCATCTATTGGCATTGGCCGTTTATTCAATATTATATCTTCTTGCTTGGGGTACAGTTTCTTTATTATTTTATTTTTGAAAGTATTACAGGACGCACTCCTGGTAAGATGATGAGTTATACAAAAGTAGTTACTTCAATAGGTGGCAAACCCAGCGTAGTGAAAATACTTATACGCTCAGCCATAAGGTTGTTGATTATTGATGCATTTTTCTATCCTTTCCTAAATGAAAGAACACTGCATGATTACATTAGTGACACAAATGTGATTGCAGTTGAATAAACAGTTATACTTAATAATAAAAGATATGAAACAGTTGTGTACAATAATTTTTCTTATAGTTAGTATGGCCAATAGCGTTATAGCACAAAAGGGTGAAAGAGAATTGAGGCATGTAGTTTTATTTGGATGGAAAGATGGTACTGACTCATCAGCCATACAAAAAGTTATAACTGCATTCAATGAATTGCCAACACAAATTTCGGCCATAAAAAAATTTGAATGGGGAAAGAATAACAGCCCTGAAAATCTTAACCAGGGGTTGACCTATTGTTTCTTATTGACCTTTAGTTCTGAAAAAGATAGAGATGAATATTTGGTGCATCCTGCTCATAAAGCATTTACACAATTGTTGCCCAACATTCTAGAAAAAGTTACTGTTTTTGATTATTGGGTTCAATAAGGTAATAGTAAAAATCATAGATGATTTAATTGCCATGATTTTTTGATAATGATCTGTATCAGCAAGAATGCTTTTCTATATGGTGTTGGTGGTAAAATGCAATGTGTTGTCATTGACTTTGATATCTAAATTACTATACTGTTCATTAGTTTTATATGATTTCATTTTGATTGTAAAACAAATTCAATGTACATCTATTAAAGGCATCATAATTGAGTTAGGAAATATTAATTAAAAATTAAAAAAATGAAAAAACTAAGAATATTCCTTGCTGCGTCTTTTTTGATTTTTGTTTTAGTAGGTTGTAAAAAAAATGAAGAGGGCTCATCTTCAGGAGGACTTGGCACCTCGGGTTTTTTTCATGCTAATGGAAATGAAATTGTTGATGGCTACAATAAAAAGATTAACCTTGAAGGAGTTGCATTTGGCAACAATGTTTGGGATGATGAAATACCACTCACCCACCATAACGAAATGGACTATGCCAGGGTGAAGGATATGGGTATGAATATAATCAGGTTTTATCTCAATTACAAAATTTTTGAAGATGATAGCAACCCCTATAACTACAAACAAACAGGGTGGGATTGGATCGACCAAAACATTGCTTGGGCAAAAAAATATGGAGTATTTTTAATTTTGAATATGCATGCACCGCAGGGTGGATATCAATCTCAGGGCACAGGCGATGCATTATGGACAGATATAGAAAATCAAAACAGGCTTACGGCTTTGTGGAAAGCAATTGCTCAAAAATATAAAAATGAATCTCAAATAATAGGCTTTGGTTTAGTAAACGAACCAGTGCCTACAACTGATTTGTCACAATGGCAACAGCTGGCCCAACGAATAACCAATGAAATAAGAACTGTAGATAAAAATCATATTGTTGTTGTAGAGCGTGCTATTTATGTAAAAGGAAAGCCTGAAACCACAGACTATAATTTTCCTTCTATATCAGATAATAATCTTGTTTATGAATTTCATATCTACGATCCATTTGAATACACGCATCAATTATTTAGTTGGGCCAATTTGGGCGATGGTGGCAAATACCCAGATGAATCAATTCTGGCATATTCCGATGCAGAATGGTACACAGCCACATTCAATAACCCTCAACTGACAATTGGCAATAGCAATTGGAAATACTTTGAAGGCATCAAATATAAAATTCAGGATACATCTATAAAGCTTGCAGTACCTGTATTAGTAGGAGCTAATGCCACCGGCCGTGTTTATTTTGATAAAATTGAGATCAATGAATTTGATGCCAATGGAAATTTTACCAGAAAGGTACTTGACCTGAATTTAGACAATACTAGTGGATGGGGTTATTGGAGTGCTAATCAATCCGGTAATTCTGGCTTATCTCAAAACACAGGTGCAGGTGATCTGAATAGTCTTTTTATTGAAAATTCCACAGGAGATTGCAACCTGTCAAATTATGGCAAAGTATTTCAGCCCATTCAGAACTATTCCTACCAAATAAACGGTTGGATGAAGGGAGACAATATAGCCAATACTGCAAACTGTTTACTTCGCATAGATTTTCTAAAAACCAACAGTCCAATACAATCAAGGAATAAAGCATACCTCAGTACAGTAGTAACCAAATATACAAATTGGGGAAAATCAAAAAAGCGACCAGTATATATGGGTGAATTTGGTGCCGGATTCTATTGCTTCCAAAATGACAAAGGTGGTTTGCAATGGGTAGAAGATATGCTTGATATTTCAAAAGATCTGTATTTGCCGTTTACTTATCATGCCTACCACGAAGATAGTTTCGGGCTATATTATGGATATGGTACACTACCAGATCCTGCAAATGCCAATCAACCATTGATTGATTTATTTACAGAAAAACTGCAATAGATAGTCTTGTTTTCTATTTACTTGAACCCAGATTTTGGTATTGAAATATTTGAACTACAATTTACTGACAAAATCTGGGTTTATACCATTTTCTACCTCTTATCTCACTCCTTCACTATCTTTAACCTTTGTACTTCTCCAGCAGCATCTTTGAGTTCTATAAAATAAATACCGGGTTGGAGTGCGGCCATATTTAGTTGCTGCTGACTAACTGATTTTGCTGCTGCATGCAGTACAGGTTGTGCTGCTTTGTTTCGGATGATGATGCTGTAGTCTTTATTTTTATCTAATCCATATATGGTTACTATAGCTGCTACAGGATTGGGATAAAAAGTAACTTTATTGTTTGTAGGTAAATCAGCTGTAGTAACTGCATCTGAGTAAACAATACTACCATCTACATACAGGGCTTTTATTCTAAAATGACTGCTCGTGGTGGCATGTGTATAATTGCTAATATCATAACTATAGTTGTTACTCTTATTAGCAGCAATACGTGCCACAGGCAAAAAGCCACCACCATTGTTTTGCTGCTCTACGATATAGTAATTGGCTGTACCATTTTCATCTGTAAAGTTTAGAATGTTTTTATGTATCCAACGGCGTATTTTGGTGATGAGGGGGTGGGTGGGATCTCCGTAGTAGCGGGCTGCGAAAATTTCATAAACATCATTGTTTGTATAACCTGTCACTACTATTTTACCGTCATTTTGTATCAGGATTTCGGTAGGGCTATCCCAAATAGCAATGTCTTGAATGATTTTCCCATTTGTTCCAAATGTAGAATCAATACTTCCATTTTCTTCTAATCGTACTATTCCAAATAAGCCCACATCATAAATATATGAAGCTAAAATTATTTTTTTATTCTCCTGAATATTTATACAACGGCCATCTGATGTTCCTTCTGCAAATACAATTTCTTTAATACCTGCTGTGCCAAATGATTCATCTAAACTACCATCTGGCAAGTATTGTACTAATACAGGTCTTGTTTTCGCACTATTGCCATAATTAGTAACGCCTGCTGTCAGTATCTTTCCATCTTTCAGCAAAACGGCATCCCTGAGTACGGAACCGGTTGTATTCATCCGTGTAGTCACTTTTCCTCCTGTTCCAAAACTTTCATCTAAAGTTCCATTTGGTAAATACTTAGCCAGGGCAAAGTCAGTTTGGCCACTGATGGTGCCACAAGCAAAAATACTTCCATCAGAATCTATCAATACTTTACTTATATAGCCTTTAATGATATTATCAAAAACTGTAGTTACTTTACCATCAATGCCAAAACTTGAATCCACATCGCCATTGGGCATATAACGCACTAAAAAAAATTTAGCAATATTTTGTTCAGGTGGTAAAGCCCCCGTTGAGCCCCCCACTAATATTTTGCCATCTGCTTGCACAGCCACTGTATAAGCTTCTTCCACTCCGCCAAAATCAGTTTGTACCACACCATTCTCACCAAAGCTACTGTCAACATTGCCATCTGCAAAAAATCTCACCAGGTTAAAATTCATATTATAGATGATATTAAAATCATTATCTCTTACAAAAGTGATATAACTATAGCCAGCAGCTATAATTTTACCGTCTGCCTGCACAGCTATTGATTGAGGACGATTGTAATTTGCAACATCTACCGCTGTTCTTCCATTTTTTCCAAAGCTGGAATCTACCGTGCCAGTATTTGTCAATCGCATGAGAAAAAAGCCACTGCTCACACCATCGGAACCCGTACCTCCTAAAAGAATTTTTCCATCTTTTAACAGTAATGAAGACCTGCTTAGGGTGTATTTATTGCTATCAATAAAAATACCATTTGAGCCAAATCTTGGGTCTAATTTGCCTGGTTGAGTATATACATCATTGATTATTGTAATCAATAAATAAGGAAGAAGAATGAACTGTTTCATAAAATTTATTTTATTGACATGAATTATTATTTGAGCAGCCTGCATTATTATCTGTAGTGCTGCATCCACTGCGGTAGTTTTCACAATCTACAAATTTGCTGTCGTTTAGGGTATTTGCAATATTGTTGATAATGGCCTGAAAATAGGTAGCGGAACGCTGTACAATATATCTGCGTACATCAAATTTATTATTGAGTACAGTGCCAAAATTTGTTTTGTAGCAGTGGGGTGGGCTGGTGCAAGGGTCTTCATCGAGTCCATGCCCCATATCACAGTCTAAGTAATATTCCATCGTAAGCAAATTTCCAAAATATTGATATATCAGGTCAGGGCCAATGGAAAGCAGGTCTTTTTTATCAGGATCACCGGGAAAACTATAGGTTCCGCCATTTCGCAAGCAGTTACTTATCGAGTAATAATTTGGGTCTTCAGGGTCTTCAGGTTCAGGAGCAAAGAACACATCATTTTTTCTATATTTTGCTGTTTTATCCAACTTACCCTGGAAAGCTATAAGGGCGGGAAAATTACTGTTGTTTTCAAAGAAATCTTCCGGATTATCGTTATAAGCCAATGGTAAAAATCCATTCCCCCACAAACACATCACTCCTTTTATTCGGTCGAAATAGTTGATTGTCGTATCACCTACATAGTAGTCCTGGTTCAGGGTGCCCATATAGGGTCTCAGACCAAGAAATATCTGATCGTTCATAGCCTGTGTGGGATAGTATCCTAAATGCATAGAGATAGCAGCACCAGCACTGGCGCCACCTACAAAAATCCAATTGGTATCAATCTGAAATTTATCATTACTGGTGGCATTGCGCTGGTTGTGTATAGCGGTGCGAAGCATACCCCGCCCATCCTGGAATGCCATATAATAAATCAACATCTGCTGGACTGAATAGGTAGAATCAGGTGTGGGCACCTGTCCCCGCCTGTACTCAACGTTGATAGCAACAAAACCCCGGCGGGCAAAGTCCATACAATATTTTGGCATTTGGGCATTGACTGTGTCGTATGCATTATTTCCAAAAGCGCCACTGCAATCGCTAAATCCACCGGGATGAAAGAGAATCATTACCGGCAGTGGGCAACTATTATACTGTGCTTTGCTATAAACCGAGTTGGCAGGAAAATAGGCCTGGTATCTCAGTTCAGCAGCCGCATTGGTAAGACAGATTGTATCATTCTTATCTACCCCACAGTCATCAGGATACTCCGGGTCATGATAATTAGCCGGGTTTGTTTTGCCATAAGATAAAATGGCCGTAGTGTCAATGGGCAAACTTTGGTTTACCAAATTGTTGCATACCGCAAAACAAGGCGGTGTAAGCATTTGAGAAGCAGCCTGTAAATTCTTTTGTTGCAATGGTTGGGCTGTGGCAGTACTTGAATATAGCAGCAACCAAAAGAGCAGGAAAAGTGGCCAGTGAAAATGAATTTGTTTCATAGCAACTGATTGATATGAAGAAATATTGGAACGAATATAAACGCATTTGAAAGAGACTGCCAAATCTATTTTGAGAAAAGTGATAAATCACTATGCAGTTAACTGCACAAGTCTTTATTTCAAAAAAAAATATCCGCAGTTTGCGCTGCGGATATTTAACTC
>CALAGJ010000149.1 GCA_937892395.1 uncultured Parafilimonas sp. | reverse complement strand
TTTGTAGAAGTAAATATTTTTTTGAAAAAGTAAACCTCATAATTCCTTAACCATTGAGGCTGCTTTTTTTTACCTACTAATTTTCCATTTATCTGTTGTTTTAGAAGCGTTGGAGTGCACTGAAACGAACTATCAAAGGCTTTTATCTCCCTTTTCGTTATATAAACAGGTATAGAGGTTGCCTGATGAATAATCTTTAAAATGGAAATAGGCAATTCACTTGGGTCAAGATTTTTATAATAATCATATAGCTCGGATTTTACTTTAAAAAATTTAAGGATTCTGTTGAAATTATTTTTTAACTTCATTTAATTGGATTTGTTTTCAAAACTATACTGTGATAAAATAAAGATAAGGATTATACTGTCTAACTTTTATCCAAATAAGGCAATATTTCATTTAGAAAACCTTGTAGTTATTTTTTGCATTAGAGGTTTTAGCATGATAACATGACTCGTTTCATAGTTGCTAAAAAACTGTCATTATATTTTTTATTTTTTTTTCACTTACTGATAAAATATAATTGATCACCATACCAATGGAATAATAAAATCTTAATCTAAATATCTATTTTTAAAAACAAATTATCAATGTATATAACGGTACTTCTGGACAGTCAATACATATAGATTTAATCTATAATACAAATTTAAAAAATCGCTTGGTGTTATGAAAGTCCAATCGAACAGCAAAGCCATCAGAAAAAAGTTAAGACTCCAGTTCTTAACAATATTTTTTTGAAAGCGTATCAACAATTTGGTTTCAACTGATATTTTTGGAAAGATGAAAAGCCGGAATAGCAATTTCAACTTAAAAAATTTCTTCCTGAGAAATATTCCTACACTCCTTATTGCTTTTATTATTTCATTATTTGGTTTTTCTATACATGGGCCAATTTTTAATAAACCGGTGAGTCTTGTCATTACTGACAAAATGGGTCAGCTACTCAACGCAGGTATTGCTTCTGATGGTCAGTGGCGATTCCCTGAAAGAAACAATACTCCTGAAAAATTTGATGTCTGCATTACTAATTTTGAAGATAAGAGATTTTGGTATCATATCGGTATTGATCCATTTGCCTTTTGCAGAGCAATAGCACAAAATATTAAGAGTAAATCAGTAGTAAGTGGTGGCAGTACTATTACCATGCAAGTAGTCAGACTTAGTCGTCCACCTGCCAATCGTACCTTGTATGCCAAATGTATTGAAATAGCTTTGGCACTAAGAGTTGAGTGTACATACAGTAAAAGTGAAATACTGACTTTGTATGCATCACATGCACCTTTTGGAGCTAATGTTGTAGGCTTGGATGCTGCTGCATGGAGGTATTATGGACAGCGTGCTGAGGAACTCAGTTGGGGTCAGATGGCGGCACTATCCGTGTTGCCAAATGCTCCTTCATTAATACATCCAGGAAGAAACAATGATGCACTGCTGCGGAAAAGAAATCGTATAATAGAAACCTTGCTCCATAAAAAAATCATTGATGTAGAAACAGCGCAGTTGGCTATGGACGAGCCTCTACCCGGTGCACCTTTACCTTTGCCGCAGGAGGCACCGCATGTGTTTCAGTACTACAAAAATCTTTCTGCAAAAAATGAAATTGAAGGCAACCATATCATTGAAACCACTATCGATATTCAACTCCAAAAAACGCTTTGTACTATCACAAAACAACACCAGCAAAACCTAAGTGGCAATGGTATTCAGAATATTGCCGCTATGATTATGGACATCGAAAGCGGAAGGGTATTAGCCTATAGTGGAAATGTGTATGAGCCCAGTGACAGTAATTTGCAAAGCCATGTGGATGTGTTGCAAAGTAGCCGCAGCCCCGGTAGTACATTAAAGCCCTTACTATATGCTGCCATGCTTAGTGATGGTCTGATATTGCCTAATCAACTCATACCAGATATTCCCACACAACTCAATGGCTACACCCCTCAAAATTTTGATTTGGGATACGATGGAGCAGTGCCGGCACACAGAGCATTGGCTCGTAGTTTAAATATTCCTGCCATAAAAATGCTACAGCAATATCGTTATCCACGATTTTATGATAGACTGCATCAATATGGATTTTCTACACTTCATCAACCCGCAGATCATTATGGCATGAGCCTTATACTCGGTGGCTGCGAAATAAAACCCTTCGAACTCTGCGGTGTGTATGCTTCTATGGCAAGAATGTATTTACATCAGCAAGATGATAATGGCAAATGGAATGACGACAGATGGTTTATGCCCAGACTTTCTAACACAGAAAATAAGAAAGCAACTGGCTATAATACGAACAGCCCATTGTTTAGTTATACAGCACTTTGGCAAACATTTTCCGCTATGAATGAAGTAATGCGCCCTGGGGAAGAAGGACTTTGGTCATCCTTTGAGAGTGCGCAGAAAATTGCCTGGAAAACGGGCACTAGCTTTGGTTTTAGAGATGGATGGGCCTTAGGTTTCAATACAAAATATGCCATTGTAGTATGGACAGGAAATACGACAGGCGAAGGAAGACCGGGTCTTACGGGCATCTCCACCGCAGCACCCGTATTATTTGAATTATTTAGAATACTGCCACCATCCCCGTGGTTTAATCCGCCCAAATATGATATGGCGTATATCAATGAATGTAAAGAAACCGGATTTAAAGCAGGGCCTTATTGCACCAATATTATTACAAGTTTGGTAAGTGAATTGGCTGTACAAAAAGCTGCCATTTGCCCCTGGCATAGAATGATAAATATGGATCCAACAGACAGCTATAGGGTTACAGAAAATTGTATGAGTCCCTCAGAAATGCATCATAATAATTGGCTCATTCTGCCACCTACCATTGAATATTATTACAAACAAAAACATCCCGGATACAAGCCACTGCCTTCTTACATGGCTGGCTGCATGCAAGAAAATATAAAAGCCATTGATATTATTTATCCTGATGAGGGAGCAAGAATTTTTATACCTGTCGAATTAAACGGAGCAGAGGGAGCTACCGTATTTAAAGCAACAAGCAGAAACAGTGCAGACAAATTATTTTGGCATATAGATGATGCATTTGTAGGCACCACAGAAAATTTTCATCAGTTAGAACTGCATCCAACATTGGGGCCACACACCCTTACCGTTGTAAATGTAGATGGTGCTACGGTAAGCAGAAAGTTTGTTGTAATTGGCAAAGAATAAATACAAAATAAACAATTATTTCCCCTTCGGGTAATGATTAAAATTTATTGCATAACCCCCAGTTTTTCCCTTCGAGTAATGAGTAAAATAGCCAAAAACAAAACAATAATTTTCCCTTTGGTAATGATTAACTTTATATGAGTAAGAAATAAAATAATTGAAATTTTGGAAAAAAATAGTGCAATAAATGCCTTAATCTGGCATCCATTTCAACTGAAGCGTGTTGGTTGTATTTTCAACAATCCTATATCTGTGGTCAATGCGCAAACCAACCACCCAAACAATTTTTTTATCACTTTCCAATACCATCACTTTTTCTTTTGCTGTAGTAGAAAGTTTGAGGTCAATTAAAAAACGATTGAGCTTTTTCTTTTTATTCATACCCAGCGGATAAAAATAATCTCCGGTTTTCCAGGGTCTCAGTATTAATGGATAACTGATCTGCTTTGCGTCAATACATGCAGATAATGTATCTGTAGGTATGATTTCTGTTGCTTCTTTTTCTTGTATTAATAATCTACCTGCAATAGTTTCTATTAATTCATCATTTTTTTCAATCAAAATATGATCTGCTGCTTTGGATTGCAGTGAAGCAATGATCAACCACTTCCTGTTTCTGATGATTCTATGTGTAGATGATGCTGTATAAGCACCATTGTGTGCATGGCAGAGTTGGAGTACATCCTGCACCTGAGCTGTACTAAAATTGTATGGCTGAATAATTTCCCATAGTATGGTGGCTACAGGTTTTGATTGTAAGAGCAGCAAAACTGGAATATGCATTTCACTGCCCTTTGCAATGCATAATTTTTTTAGATGCACCGCAAGGGCTTGTTGATAAAGTGTGTAGGCATCATGCAAATGATGAATACTTTGAGCTATATTTTTTGAAGCCTGCGGCAATTTTTCTGAAAGAATTGGGAGTACTTTATTTCTTATAAAATTCCTGGTGTAATAGTCTTCTGTATTGCTGCTGTCTTCAATCCAGGAAATGTTTTTTTCTGTGGCATAAGCAGACAATTCATCTCTAAATATTTTTAATAAAGGACGGATGATATGCCCTTGGATATGAGGTATGCCCAATAAGCCTTTTATGCCTGTGCCACGGCTTGCATGTATCATAAAAGTTTCTACTGCATCATCTGCTTGGTGTGCTGTGGCTACATAAGAATTGCTGCTTGATGTTACTTTTTCATAAAACCAATTATACCTTATATCTCTTGCTGCTTCTTGAATAGATATTTTACACTTTATGCTATAAGCTTTGGTGTCTGCATGCAGCACCTCTAACGGAATATTCAAATCTGTACATAAAGTGCGTACAAAATTTTCATCTCTATCACTTTCATTGGCCCTCAAATGAAAGTTGCAGTGCAGTGCGGCTATTTTAAAACCCTCCTGCTGCAGCAGGTAGAGCAGCATTGTGCTATCCAAGCCACCACTACAAGCCACATATATCAAGTGCTCCTTTTTTATAAATGGAAACGCAGAGGATAGGTGATGATGAAATTTTTCTTGCAGTGTCATGCGTATAAAAATTTTACGGATTGGTTTGCATCTTTATAAATGCTTTTTTTAAGGGAGATTATTCATTCCCTGAAGGGGCAAAAAATTATTTTATGCTTTATATGTTTATGCTGCTATAAAGCATATAAATGACTTGAAAACAATTTTATTTCTGTTGCTCTTTTGCCCAGTTATCCTTAAGTGTCACTGTTCTATTGAAAATGAGTTTGTTTGCCGTGGCGTCTTCATCCAAACAAAAATAACCCTTCCTTAAAAACTGAAATGCTTCACCTGGTTGTGCATGGCTCATGGCAGCTTCTGCATAGGCTGCCGGTATTATTTCTAAACTTTTTGAATTGATATGATCTTTAAAATCTCCACCGGCATCATCCACAGATGGCACTGTAAACAGGCGATCGTATAACCTCACTTCCACAGGTACAGCATGTGCAGCACTAACCCAGTGCAGTGTGGCTTTTACATGTATGCCACTGGTATCGGCACCACTCTTACTCTCGGGAATGTAGCTGCAATGGAGTGCTGTAATATTTCCAAGATTATCTTTTATAACTTCATCACATTTTATGATGAAAGCACTCTTCAACCTCACCATCTGACCTGGTGATAATCTAAAATATTTCTTTGGTGGTTGCTCCATAAAATCATCCCTTTCTATCCACAATTCTTTTGTAAATGCAAGTTGGCGATGTGTCGTATGAGCATCTTCCGGATTGTTCTCAGATGTAAGCAAAATTTCATCTTCGTCTAAATTTGTTATGACAACTTTTATGGCATCAAACACTACCATTCTACGAAGCGCAGTTTTATTCAATTCTTCTCTTACAAAAAATTCCAATAGTCCAATATCTACCATATTGTCTCTTTTGCCAATACCTATACGGTCGCAAAAGGCACGTACACTGGCGGCCGTAAAACCCCTTCTGCGTATGCCGCTGATAGTAGGCATGCGAGGATCATTCCAGCCACTTACATGGTTTTCATTAACCAATTGTAGAAGCTTTCTTTTGCTCATAACGGTATAGCTAATGTTTCTTCGGGCAAACTCATATTGTTTTGAAGGAAATATGTCCAACTCTTTTATGAGCCAGTCATACACTTCCCGGTGTGGCACAAACTCCATAGTGCAAATAGAATGTGTAATGCCTTCAATACTATCGCTCTGGCCATGTGCAAAATCATACATTGGGTAAATGCACCATGCATCTCCGGTGCGGTGGTGGTGCGCATGTTTGATGCGATAAATAATGGGGTCACGCATCAGCATATTGCTGCTGGTCATATCAATTTTTGCCCGCAGCACTTTTGCGCCATCAGTATAGGCTCCACTCCTCATAGCTTCAAACAATTCAAGGTTTTCTTCTACACTCCGGCTGGCAAATGCATTTCTTGCACCAGTAGTGGTAGGTGTACCTTTTTGAGCTGCAATATCAGCACTATTACTATCATCCACATAAGCCTTACCCTTTTTTATAAGCTGAATAGCGTATAGATACAATTGATCAAAATAATCGCTGGCGTAGCGCTCTTCATCCCAATTGAATCCAAGCCAGCGTACATCATTTTTGATACTCTCTACATATTCTGTTTCTTCTGTAACCGGGTTGGTATCATCAAATCTAAGGTTGGTAACACCATGGTATTTGGCAGCTACGCCAAAGTTTAGACAGATGCTGCTGGCATGCCCCAAATGCAGATATCCATTGGGTTCTGGTGGAAATCGAGTTCTTATTTTTGTATGCTTTCCGGCAGACAAATCTGCTTCAATAATTTCTTCAATAAAATTTAGACTACGCTCTTCACTCATATTCATCTTTTGCGGCAGCAAATGTAAAGAAAGCAATTGTTGCTTTTAGGAAAACATGGAATGAAAAATGATAATGCACAAGGGAATTTGTGACCATCAAAATCTATAATCTGTGTTATCACTTAAAATATACCTTAAAATCTTAGCTATTATTTCCATGAAATTCGAATTAAACCAACAACAAATATCTTTGCTCTGATTCTCCAAACAGAATTACAGTAAAGTAATATTGTATTCAAAACTTTATAGGATTCATGCTATTATCATTTTATATACATTGAAATATTCAAAATATTTATTTCTTTTCTCGGCAATGTTGTTTTTCTCAAAAGCAAGCATAGCTCAAACCACCCTAAGCGGTACCGTAAAAGATGCAGCCGGAAATATTGAATTTGCAACCGTTATTATTTATGCAGCCAACGATAGTACAAAAATTATAACTGCACATGCCACCGATAGTGTAGGAAAATTTGTAATAGACAATTTATTATTTGGCAACTATGTACTAAATATTCAAATGATAGGTTATGAATCTTATAAGACTAATATAGAACTGAGTGCTTACAATTCTAATAGTGATGTGGGTGTCATAGTTCTATCTCCAGACAATAAGTTTACAAATAGTCTTACCATAATTTCTAAAAAAAATTTAATCAAAAAAACCGCTCAAGGTTTTATCATAAATGCGAAAGATAATTTGACAGAAGCTGGTGGTACTGCTACAGACCTTCTAAAAAATACTCCGACCGTTGTGGTGGATGCGGAAGGCGGAATTACAATAAGAGGTAAAGCACCTTTAATTCTGATTAATGGTCGCAATTCATCTTTAAATTTTACGGATAGAATTCCAGCAAGTAATGTGGAAAGTATTGAAATCATCAATAATCCAGACTCAAAATACGATGCTGATGCTGACGGAGGTATTATCAATATTAAGCTTAAAAAAAATATGGCTGATGGGTTTAATGCATCAGTGGCTATTCGCGGTGGTTTTGGTGCTAAAGGCCGTGCAAGCAGTTCTCTTTTGCTGAATAATAACAAAGGAAAATGGAATGTAGGATTGGCTTATGACAATCGCTTTTCGGGTAGAACAAGAAGCAGGCAGGCCATAAGATATAATTTTGATATTCCAGACAATTATTTGCTCTTACAACATCGTTTTGATAATCGTTTTGAACAAACACAAAACATCAAATTTAATACTGTATATAAACCAAATGGAAACAATAGTTTCAATTTTGAAGCCATTGCAAATTTTAATGGGGAAGATAATGATGAAACACTTTTCTCCATGTTTAGAACCATAACTGACAACTTCAAAACTAACAACTCAAGGTTTTCAAAAGAAAGAGTAAAAGAAAAAGTAGCTGAGTTTGCTTTGGACTATGCACGAAAATATAGTAACGAACGAAAATATTTATCAGCAAACATATCTTCATCATTCAACTTTGATAAAGAAAATACCGATATTACCACACAATCATTAAATGAGGATGATAGTAAATTTGGTAGTCCATATCTTGAGCGAACTTATGATTACCAAAATTCGAATGTATCCAATATTAGAATAGATGTTGGACAGCCTTTATTCAAAAACGGTTTGTTGGAAATGGGGTATAAAGGTATTGCAAGATTTACTGATGTTGATTTTCAGAGCCAGTATTTCAACAATAATCAATACATAAAAAATCCAACCGCCAGCAGCATTTTTAATTTTAAAGAACAGGTTCATGCTGCTTATTTGCAATTCAGCAGCTTTATGGGTAAGGAAGATGCTGTAAAATGGAAATACGATTTTGGTTTGCGTAGTGAATATGTTTTTAATGATGGTGCTGCAGAAAGCAATGATATTTCTGTGAGTAGAAAGTATTTTAATCTTTTGCCCAGCGCAAATCTTGCTTATTTTTTTGCTCCAAGCGATTTTATAAAATTTAGCTTTAGTCGCAGAATAAACCGCCCAACTTTATCTGATCTTAATCCGTTTATAGATATAACAGACTCATTAAATCAACATGGAGGAAATCCTTATCTCAAACCTGAATTGATCAATGCTTTTGAAATTGGGTATAATAAAGAATGGAATAAATTTTATCTATCCACAACTCTTTTTTATCGTTATGCTTTAAATATTATTCGACCATTTATTTCATTGGATACAAACGGCGTTGCGCTCCAGCAGCCTAAGAATTTTGGCAACTCCACAACTTATGGTATTGAAGAAATTGCAACGATTAATGCATTGAAAAATTGGAGCACGAATCTGAGTCTATCATTTTTTCAGCAGCATATTAGCGGCAGTAATGTTAGTGCTGAAATACCAAATAATTTTTTAAGCTGGTATGGAAAATTGATCAATAATTTCACTTTGCTAAAAGGTACTCAATTGCAAGTTATTGGTAATTACAATGCCCCTATTGGCACACCACAGGGCAAGCGTTTTGCCATTTATTATGCTGATATGGGAGTTCGACATAAGATGTTTAAAAATAAGGGGGCTATTGGATTAGTGGTTACAGATATATTCAATACCCAAAATAGTGGCTATACCGCCACAGCAAGCAACTTCTCATATACCCGTTATTTTAAAATAGATACCAGAGCAATAATGCTCACTTTTGCTTATTCATTTAGAACCTCATTCAAAGAAGATATTTTAGAAAATAAATTTACGAATGATTGATGTTATAATCGGTAAGCAATGGGTGTACAAAATTTATTTTGATTTTATAGGTCAATATTTCTAATTGCTTTTTGCTAAAAGGTATTTAGCATTGTTACCAAAAAAATTGACAGTATATATAAGATTTTATCCATTTACTTAAATCTAATTTTGAGATGGCTGCAATAATTTTTCTAATTCATTCAAGGTGGCTGTAAATCCTTCTTTGAAGCCCATTTCAATCATTCTTTCCATGCGTTCAAGAGAATCATTGTGTATGTTAATAAGTACTGTTGTTATACCATTTGTTTCACTAAAACTTAAGTCCCAGTTTGATCCTGGCAGATGGAGGTTTTCATCTTTATCTGCAAATGCACTTATGAATTTGAAATTGGTTTTTGGTGTAATGGAAACATACTCTTGCACTTGCCACATTTCATGTCCCTCCGGGCTTACCATTGCATAAAATCTTCGTCCAGCGGGTCTAAATTCCATTCTTTTAGTTCTCGATTCAAAAGGTTTTGGAGCCCACCATTGATCAAGTATTTCTTGTGTTGTAAATGCATCCCATACGGAAGAAAGATCTGCATTAAATTGTCTTGTTACAATTGCCGTTTGAGTTGATTTGTCAACTTTGAAATCAAAAGCTAAGGGATTCATTTTTATTATTTAATTGTGTTCTGTGTAATGTTTAAAATTGTTTAAAATAGCTTGCCAGCCTGATTGCTGCATTTCAATTGAATTTTCCGTTTCAGGATCAAAAGTAATTGTAACTATGGTTTGATTTGTAGATGACTGAAACTGCACATTTGCAGTGCGGCCATCAAATGAATAAGTAAATTCTTTTCCAATAAGAATATCAGCATAGATGGCTTCAAAATCAAAACCAAAACTACCGTCTTTAGCTTCCATTCTGGCTTTGTAGGTGCCACCAATCCTCATGTCATTTTCTGCACTTGGGCAATGCCAGGATGAATCTGCAAAATTCCAATTTACTATATGATTGGGATTTGTATAGTAGTCCCATACCTTATTTGTGTCTGCATTAATGTTTGCACTAACTTTGATTTTATTGTTCATTTTGTATTTTTTTTAATTGTTGATAATATAGTATCCAATTGAATAAATCTGGTTTCCCAAATTTTTCTAAACTATTCCAAACATAGGTCTATTTCTTTCATTTTTTCTATTTCTAAGAAATAGTAAATTTCTCTTTCTTTCTGTTCCTGTTGTACAATCTCACATGCTTTTAAAATGCGTAAATGTTTAGATACTGCTTGCCTTGTTGTATTGAAGTTGTTGACTATAGCATTTGGCGTCATGGCCTGTAAGGCAATTAATACGATGATGGCTCTTCTCGTTGGGTCTGCAATTGCTTGGAAAATATCTCGGCGCATGATTTATTTTTAATGAAACTATGTGGTTGCAATTAAAATTGGCAACTTATTCGTTTCGCAAAATATTTTTTTAATTTTTTTTGGTGGGTATATTTTTGAAACAAAAAAGTTGTGAATGTTTTTTGAATACTTATTTTGGAAGTACCTATTATTTCACTGGAATTTACCCCCAAATAGATATTCATTTGACATGCAGCCTTCACCTTGTGGGGCATTATTGAATTGTAAAAAGGTAAATCGACTTTACACAATATTTCTAATATCATGCTTGTGTTTTGCAAAGCTGACTTTTTGAGATGCTTTAAAATTAATGCTGCTTATTCATAAAATAACAAATGACTATCAGCTTCCTTTCACTCGCAATGATGGGCCGTGCGTAATCATTCCCCGTAGGGGTAAATATGCTACGCTACATAAAAAAATCATAGCAGTTGACATTCATGATTATTTCGAAATTTGGGGTATAGCATGGTTTGTAGTAGGTTTGCCAAATGAGTGCATTACAGATTAGCAAACGTGGCCAATTGATGCCACCATCGCCTATCAGAAAATTAGTTCCTTATGCAGAGGCTGCTAAAAAAAGAGGGATAAGAGTTTATCATTTAAACATTGGTCAGCCGGATATAGAAACGCCAAAAATGGTATTGGATGCAGTGCGACATTCTGATTTTAAAATATTGGAATACAGCCATAGTGCTGGCAATGAAAGCTACAGGCGAAAATTAGTGAGCTATTATGACAAACAGGGTATTGTTATCGATCATAATCAAATCATCATAACCACTGGTGGAAGTGAAGCTATTTTGTTTGGTTTTATGGCCTGCTTAGACCCAGGGGATGAAGTAATTATACCGGAACCCTTTTATGCAAACTATAATGGATTTGCTGTGGCAGCAGGAGTGAATGTAGTGCCTATTACTTCAAATATTGAAACAGGGTTTGCCTTACCTCCTGTAGAAGATTTTGAAAAAGTAATAACAGAAAGAACCCGTGCTATTGTTATATGTAATCCAAATAATCCTACGGGATATTTGTATAGTAAGTCAGAATTGGAGACCCTGAAGCATATTGCTATAAAACACAATCTATACCTATTTGCTGATGAAGCTTACAGGGAGTTTTGCTATGGCAGTACGCACTTTAGTGCCATGCAACTTGAAGGTGTGGATGAGCATGTAGTCCTAATGGATACCATCAGTAAAAGATACAGTGCTTGTGGGGGTAGGATAGGAGCATTCATTACCAGAAATAGAGTTTTATATGATGCGGCTATGAAATTTGCTCAGGCAAGATTGAGTCCACCAAGCTTTGCTCAAATAGCCGGAGAAGCTGCTGTAGATTTACCGGATGATTATTTTAATGTAACAAAAGCGGAGTATCAGGCTCGTAGGGATTTGATTGTGCAAAGACTGAATGCTATGGACAAAGTTTTTTGTCCAAACCCGGGTGGAGCTTTTTATGCTATGGCCCGTCTGCCAATAGATGATGCTGACAGATTTTGCCAATGGCTGTTGGAATCTTTTCAGCATAATAATGAAACTGTAATGCTGGCACCTGCCACAGGTTTTTATGGCAGCCCGGGATTGGGTAAACAAGAAGTAAGATTGGCTTATGTACTCAATACTTCCGATATTGACAAGGCTATGAATTGTTTGGAAGTAGCACTGCAAGAATATCCGGGAAAGATTTGATTTTTGATTTGGCTATATACTTTCAATGCCTATTTTTGCGGCCGCTTTAAAATTATGTTGGCGTGATAGCTCAGTTGGTTAGAGCGCAGCACTCATAATGCTGAGGTCTCGAGTTCAAATCTCGATCACGCTACAATGATAAGCTCCTGTTATCAGGGGCTTATTTGTTTTAGTCTCCTATCCTTACTTGTAAGTGTACTCATTTTTTGAAGGTGACCTCTGTTTTCCAATAAATAAAGAAAAGTGCATTTGAAATTTGGCTGTTGTGTTCTAAAGATGAAAACTGTTATTGATTATGAAACAATGGATTGTTTTTGCCGATATACTCCCGGGGATACTTTTTTATACTGTTTGAATAATTTATTAAAATGACTGAGCTGCGTAAAGCCTGTGGCATATGCTATTTGCTCAATTTTTGTATTGGAATCAATCAATATTTTGCAGGCATGATGGATACGCAATTCATGCAAGAAATGGAGATAGGTTTTGCCTGTTTGCAATTTAAAATATCTGCAAAATGATGTAATGCTTAAACCAATTTCAGCAGCTACATCCTTTATAGCAATCTGCTCATGATAGTGATCTAATGAATATTGAATGATGGTACTCATTCTTTCTTTTTCATGATGTTGTAGTCCGGCTAAATAGGCACTGCCGGATATGAATTCAAGGTCAGCTTTGTTTTCGAGAAGTGCCAGAAGCTTTGTAAAAAGGGTTATGTTGTGTAGTGAAATTTCTTCTTTAAAGGATTTAAGAATTAATGCGGCCTGTGTTTGTTTGGAGCCCAATATTTTTATCACACTATTGTTTTGCTCCAAAATCTGTCTAATGGGTGATACCTCACTGAGTTGCCAAAATTCAATGCCTAAGCTATTAAAACTGAAATAAACATTATAGGATTTTTGTTGCTGCTCTTCATTGTCTGGCTTAAAAATATGCGGTACAAAGCTGTTGATAAGGAATACATCTCCAGCATTGTATCTTCCGGTAAAATCTCCAGCTTGTAAATAACCAGATCCGATTTCAATATGTGTAAACTGTATTTCTTTATGCTGGTGATATTTTGGAAAAAAGACATTAATGATTTTTGTAAATCTAAATGCATGCTCATTGGCAAATGGCAATTGAAGATTTAATGCTTTTTTCATTGTGCTACCCACAAAAGTAGGTGATTGAATGTATAATCATTCAATTGTCTAACATCCAAAATATGGGTTTAACCCAGTTTTTTATTTGCTCACATAATAAAAAAACTATCCTTGCAGCATGACAAGTATTGGTATTCTTTCTGACACTCATGGATACTTAGATGAAAAAATATTTCATCATTGTAAAGATTGCGATGAAATATGGCATGCCGGAGATTTTGGTTCTATTGACCTTGCATATAAGCTGAATAGTTTTAAACCATTTCGTGGTGTTTATGGAAATATTGATGGTACAGAGATAAGAGATTTTTGCCCTGAAAATGTTATTTTTCAATGTGAAGGTGTTAGTGTTTTAATGACTCATATTGGCGGATATCCTCCCAGATATAATAAACGGAGTAAGCCCCTGCTGGAAAAATATCAACCTCAACTTATGATTACAGGGCACTCGCATATTTTAAAAATCATGTATGATGATGTTCATGCATGTATGCATATAAACCCCGGCGCTGCCGGCAAGCAAGGATGGCAAAAAGTAAGAACGATGGTACTGCTTACAATTGATGGTAATAAATTTACCGATTGTAAAGTGATAGAGTTGGGTACACTACATGGATAATTTTTTTAGAAGAAAAAAGAAATTACTACAAGTAAAAACAGCGGCTAAAAAACACCTCTGCCTGTTGCCCTTACAAACGCTGTAATTTCTTTATTAAAATCTACTTTCATCATGAGTTCATCCATCGTTAAATGCATTCGATATTGCCAATAATTTTTTGGATTAGAAGGTACATTGATTCGCTCCTCGTGTGGATTTTCTCTACGAATGTCTGCATGCATACCCAGCAAATCCTGCAGTTGAAAGATGCTCCACATGGCCGGTGAATAAAAATGCTGCACTACGATTGCTTTATTGATCCAATCCTCACAGTACATTGGTGCATCTCCCCATTGGCCCATTTCTTCATTGTAAAATCTTTGGGTTTTTATTTGATCTTCTTCCCACCAGCCTCTGATGGTGCTCATGTCATGTGTACTGGGTGTAACCACGCTCATATATGGCGCATCTGTAGGATGGAAAAATTCTTTAGAACCACCTTTTGGCATTCTTTGAATTTCGAGGCTAAGCATGCCCAACTGCTCCATTACTTCCGGCACACATCCCGGCACAAGTCCGAGGTCTTCTCCACAAATCAGCATATCGGTAGCATGCTTTAATGCAGGCAGTTTTTGTAAAGCCTGTTGTTTCCAAAATTCATCCTGTCTTCTGAAAAAATAATTTACATAAAGTTCTCTTAATTGTGCTTGGGTTTCGGATGCAATATTTGAAAATGATGATGTATCCTGCATGCTAAACCTAAAATGGTAATGGTTTTCATTGCCATCTTCAGTTTCAAACAATATAACATTGCTAATTAAATCATAAAGTGATTGCTTAAGAAAATCATTATGCTCATTTTCCTCCATGCTTTTAAAGTATGCTTCCACCTGTTTCTGGGTAGCATATTCAGGCTTTAGTTGATAAGATTCAAAACCTGTTTCATTTAAAAAAGTATCAATTACAAATTGCTGTTGATCACCCAGCATATCACTGAGTATTTGAGCGGTAATAAAAGGACGGCAATACCTGTTTTTGTCAAACCAAATACCTCTTTCATAAAATTCATTTTCATGTACTGGAATGCAGGGTTCAAAATGGCCTAAGATGCCTTCTACTGCATGCACAGGAATACTCCAAATGCGGAAAAATCCAAGAATGTGATCAATGCGAAAGGCGTCAAAGTAATTACTCATTTGCTCAAAGCGCTGTCTCCACCAAGCAAATCCATCCTGTTGCATTTTTTGCCAGTTGTAGGTGGGGAATCCCCAGTTTTGTCCTTTTACTGCAAAGTCATCCGGTGGGGCTCCTGCTTGAGTATCCATGTGGTATAGCTCAGGGTTTTGCCAGGTATCGCTACCATAGCGATATACTCCTATTGGTATATCTCCCTTTATGGCAATGCCACAGGAATGTGCGTATGCCGAGGCTTCCTTAAATTGTTGGTGCAATTGGTACTGTGTAAAAAAGTGAATGGCTATTTCATCCACTGATTCTCCTTTGAGTAAGGATTTCGCTTTAGCTGCATCGTACTGATTATGGTCTGGCCATTTATCAAATTCAACAGTTTTATAAGTATCTCTCAAATAACAAAACAATGCATAAGGTATAAGCCAATGTTTGTTAGATTCAAAATATGTTTTAAATGCCTCATCTGTAAAAACTTTATCTTTTAAAGCAGGATAAATTTGACGAATAATTTTCCATTTGAGATCATTCACCAGTTCATAATCCACTACTGGTAATGCATTCAATGTTGTTTTTTCAGCTTCTAAATCAAATCCAATATCTACACCCGATTCTTTTATTAAATCATCCACATGCAAATACATGGGATGAAATGCAAAAGCCGATATAGCAGCATAAGGATAACTGTCTAACCAACTATGTGTGGCTGTGCTGTCATTAACAGGCAATAATTGTAAGAGTTGTAATCCCGTATGTTTTGCCCAGTCTGCAAATCTTTTTATATCATTAAATTCTCCAATACCCAAACCATCTGTGCTACGCAAACTAAATACAGGTATGGCTACCCCAGCACCTTTCCAATAGCCAGTGGGTATTCGTAAAAATCCATCATTAATTAAAGTTTGTTTCTCTTTGGCAAATACATCAAACAATACACGATTATCACCTTCTTCAAACCTTATAAACCTTTGTTGTTCTACATTATAAACTCCGTATTTATAGTAAAGCGGAAAAGATATATCAGTAAAATCTAATCTTACTTCAAAAAAATCCTGGTTATTTTTTCTGCTCATTAACACCGCCTTATCCTCTATCCAATTACCTGTTTCTGCGGTATTACCCAAAAGGCAAACCGTTTCTCCTTGTCTTAGTAATGGAGTTTTCACCCTGAAAATATGGCTATATTTTTTTGGTGTAGTGAGGCTCAGCTTTGTAATATGATGCCTAAGCAATACTTTACTAAAAGCTTCTGTATAATATGCATTTTCAATATATCCTGCATGATTCCAACTGTCCAGAACGATCAATTGTTTTTCTGTCAATAAATCCTTTGAAATTACTTTGTCACTACCTGCATCATAAGTTTTTGAGCCATCCACATTTTGTACAATATAATTATACCTTATACCAGATGTTGGCAATTTTTGGGGATTAAGTTTTATAGATATAAACCATGTTTCATGGTCAAAATATTGTAACGGTTTTGCTTGCGCAATGTCGTCATTGCCAAACACTTCATGATTGCCTGTTATGAAAATGTTTTGCCCATATACCGTACTAAAACGTATTTGTAAGATAACCTCTTTTTCTACAACTGTGCTTTGATCCTTTTTTTGTTTTGATGCACTAGTTGGCTTTGTTTTGATATTAGCCTGCTTTTTTACAGTCGTATTTTTTTTAGCGGACTTTTTAATGGCAGTTGTTTCTTTCTGTGCAGCAGAATTTAGCTTATTGGCTTTGCTCTTCCCATTCACCGCCGGGGCTGCTTCTGGCTTTACTGCTTTTTTCTTTGTGGAAGCTACTTTTGTATTGGATGGCAATTTTATATCGTTCATGATACTGGCAATGATTTATCAATTTCTAATAGAGCAACTTACACTAAGTAGCCCATGCCGCAAAACAAATTAGATTGTGTCAAATTATCAAATAAATAATGTGTACAGAGTACGCATTTGGTCAATTGCGTTATTTCAACAAGCAGTTTGATGGAAAACACCACATTTGCAACAATTTAATATTTACTATTCATGACAAAAAACCGAAATGCTGCCATTGGGTTTATTTTTATAACTTTACTTATTGATATAACTGGACTTGGATTAATAATCCCTGCTGTACCAAAACTAATTATGGAAATGGAGCAGGTAGGTATTAGCGAAGCTAGTAAATACGGCGGCTGGCTCACTTTTGCCTATTCCATTACACAGTTCCTGTTTGCGCCGGTTATTGGCAATTTGAGTGATAGGTATGGCCGAAGACCTGTTTTATTGTTATCTCTTTTTGGGTTTGGGTTAGATTATATTTTATTGTCCATTGCGCCCAATCTATTTTGGTTGTTTGTAGGCCGAATATTGGCTGGAGTTACAGGTGCAAGTTTTACAACTGCCACAGCATATATTGCAGACATCAGTGCACCAGAAAAAAGGGCTCAAAGTTTTGGAATGATTGGTGCTGCTTTTGGATTAGGTTTTATTATTGGTCCCAGTTTGGGTGGCTTTCTGTCAGAGTATGGACCACGTGTTCCCTTTTATGCAGCAGCCTCCCTTTGCTTTATAAATTGGTTATACGGCTATTTTATTCTTCCAGAATCATTACCAAAAAATCTACGCAGAAAATTTGAATGGAAACGGGCAAATCCATTAGGCTCATTCAGACATCTTACCAAGCATGCCTCTATATCTGGGCTCATTATATCATTTTTGTTGATTTATGTTTCTGCCCATGCAGTACAAAGTGCATGGACCTATTATACCATGGAAAAATTTAATTGGACGCCACTGGATGTAGGTATTTCCTTAGGCTTTTTTGGGCTGATGATTGCTATTGTACAGGGTGGGTTAATAAGAATTATTATCCCAAAGATTGGTCAAGAAAAAAGTATTTATATAGGATTGGCCATGTATAGCATGGGCTTTCTATTGTATGCTTTTGCTGCTAAAGGCTGGATGATGTATGTATTTTCTATTGTATATTCAATGGGGGGCATAGCAGGGCCAGCATTGCAAGGATTTATATCTACAAAAGTGCCCGCAGATGAACAAGGCGAGCTACAAGGTGGGCTTACCAGTTTAATGAGTGCCTCTGCCATTGTTGGACCCATTATTATGACAAATATTTTTTCCTATTTTACAGGAGAGCATACCCCTTATTACTTTCCGGGAGCCGCTTTTATACTGGCTTTTTTGCTTACCAGTACCAGTTCATTTCTTGCATTTAAAAGTTTTAAACGAAACCAACTGTTGCAATGAGTTTTTTAGACAAACACATAGATACCGCTGAAAAATTCATTCAAAAATTTGATGGTAGATCCCCGTTTCATCTTTATCTAAAGCAATATTTCAAACAAGAAAAAAAGCATGGTAGTAAAGACCGTAAACAGATTAGCCATGTATGCTATGCTGTATTAAGATTGGGTAAATCCTTTTTGCAGTTATCCTTTAAAAGCCAGTTTCAAATAGCTCATTTTATTCAGCATGAAGAGCCCGGTATTTGGTCCTTTCTATATGAGAAAACATGGATAGAGGGCTGGTCTAAAGTGCTGGAAGAAAGAATAAAATTTATACAATCCATTCATCATGGGTTCAATGTATCATCGGTTTTTCCAATAGCAAATATCAGTGGCCTCATTAATAATAAAGAAGCATTTATTCAAAGCCATTTATACCAGCCAAATGTGTTTATAAGACTAAGGCCCGGATGCCACGGTAGGGTAGAAGCAGCCTTATCGAAAAAAATAATTTCATTTCAGTACATCCATGAAAACACAATACTACTACCACCTTCGGTTGACTTGTCCGAAGTAGAAGGTTTAAATAATGCTTTTGTTATTCAGGATATATCTTCCCAACAAACTGCTAAGTGTATTGACTATGTTGCCCAGCATTTTCCCAATCATAAACCTATAAAATTTTGGGACTGCTGCGCCGCAAGCGGAGGAAAAACTTTGCTGGCATTTGATAGATTAAAGCACATGGATATTACCGTAACCGACATACGCAGTGCAATGCTCAATAATCTTCACAACAGGTTCAAGGCCGCCGGCATTTTGAGTTATAATCACAGTACTATTGACCTTACAAAACCGCCTTTCCGGTTGCCTCATAAAAAATATGATTGTATAATTTGTGATGCGCCTTGTACGGGTAGTGGCACCTGGAGTAGAACGCCAGAACAGTTGCGCTATTTTAATGAGGATGCCATATCGGACTATACAAAATTGCAACATACAATTCTACAAAATATCATTCCGTTTTTAGCCCCCAAAGGCTATTTATTGTACATCACCTGTTCTGTTTTTAAAGAAGAAAATGAAGATCAGATTGCAGCTTCGCTGAATGATTATGATATTTCAATTCTTGCATCTGAATATTTTGAAGGGGCTGCCTACAAAGGCGATACCATGTATGCTTGTTTATTGCAATTACACAATTAAAACAACTTCTTCACTTACATTTGCGCCGCAAAAATTAATGAATAGATGCTAAGTGCTAGAAATATAACCCTATCCTACGGAAAGAGAGTATTGTTTGATGAAGTAAATCTAAATTTTACCTCTGGCAATTGCTACGGAATCATAGGTGCCAACGGTGCCGGAAAATCTACTTTTTTAAAAATACTAAGTGGAGAAATTGAACCCAATAAAGGAAATGTAGAAGTTACACCCGGTGAGCGTATGGCTGTGCTCAAGCAAAATCAGTTTGAGTTTGATGAATGTACTCTGCTCAATACCGTACTCATGGGCCACAAACATTTATGGGATACCATGCAGCAACGGGAAGCCATTTATGCCAAAGAAGATTTTACTGAAGAAGATGGTATGAAAGCCGCAGAGTTAGAAGGTGAGTTTGGAGAAATGGGCGGCTATGAAGCAGATAGCAATGCTGCTACACTTTTAGGAGATCTTGGTGTGGATGAAAGCATGCACCAGCAATTGATGAAAGATATTCCTTCTACCTTTAAAGTAAGGGTATTACTGGCTCAGGCGCTATTTGGCAATCCAGATATTTTACTCTTAGATGAGCCTACCAATGGATTAGATATTGAAACAATTGGCTGGCTTGAAAACTTTTTGGCAGACTATCAAAATATTGTGCTGGTGGTAAGCCACGATCGTCACTTTTTAGATGCTGTGTGTACCCATGTGGCTGATGTGGACAGACAAAAAATTAAAATATTTACAGGCAACTATACTTTCTGGTATGAGAGCTCACAATTGATGAGCCGCCAGATTGCAGACAAGAATAAAAAAGTAGAAGAAAAACGTCAGGCCTTGTTGGATTTCATTGCACGGTTTAGTGCAAATGCTTCCAAAAGTAAGCAAGCCACATCTCGTAAAAAGGCATTGGAGAAATTGACCATCGAAGACATTCAAGCCAGCAATAGGCGATATCCCGGCATTATCTTTCAACCATTACGCGAAGCGGGAAATCAGGTACTCAATATTGAAGGACTTAAAAAGTCTGTGGATGGAAGAATATTATTCGATAAGGTAAGTTTTAGCGCAGGGCGCAATGATAAAATTGCCTTACTCAGTAAAGACCCTTTGGCAGTAACCAGTTTTTTTGAAATCATCAATGGATTAGGTACTGCGGATGCGGGAAAATATGAATGGGGCACCACCATTACCACTGCCTATTTACCACAAGAAAACAATGCTTTTTTTGAATCAGGCTCCACACTCATAGACTGGCTAAGGCAATTTGTGCCGGCGCATGTTACTGATGCTGATGAACCATTTTTAAGAGGTTTTTTAGGAAAAATGCTTTTTAGTGGGGATGATATCATGAAGAAAACAAATGTGCTGAGTGGTGGCGAAAAAGTGCGTTGTATGCTCAGCCGTATGATGCTTCAAAATCCAAACTTGGTAATGCTGGATCAGCCCACCAATCACTTAGATTTGGAGAGTATTCAATCTTTCAATGAAGGCTGTCAAAATTTTCCGGGTATTGTACTCATTACCAGTCATGACCACACTTTTATGCAAACAGTGGCCAACAGAATCATCGAGCTTACACCCAAAGGAATCATAGATAGGCTAATGACTTTTGATGAATATTTGGCTGATGAAAGAGTAAAACAAATGAGAGTGGACATGTATCAGTAAAATTTTGTTTTTTTCATACAGACCAAAACTGCCAAGCCAACGCACCGAAGAAACCGCAAACATGTACAGACACAGCGACAGACATGAATGCACTGCCACTAATAACTAAGGTTTCATTGCGGCCAACGGAAGTACAATGATCCCTACACAGTGTAGGGAGAATGAAATCTTGGTATTCGTTTATATTTTATATTCTTTATAAGGAGTTGTAATGGTTGGGATTTAGAAAAGCATATAAGCATAAGATTTGAAAGCTATAAACCTGTCATGCTACAACAGTGCAATAGCATCAAAATAAGCCCATCGAATTTTTATCTAAAAAATCATCCCCAGTATTAGCTACCCCTTACTTAGCTTCATTAAATGACATTATTATAAAAATTGCAAATTGAATGGCGATTTTATACAAACTGGGGTTATCGGCTATTTTGCATAATTATATCTAACCATAATATTTTAAATAAAAGCTCAAAAATTAAGACTAAAAATTTAAGTGATTTACCAATTTTTGGTAACTTTGAAAAAAGTTTAAGAAAATGAAAAATACTTCAATATCACTTGGAAACCATTTCGACCAATTTGTAAGTAGCCAAGTTTCTGCTGGACGATATAAAAATGTTAGCGAAGTAGTTCGTGCAGGACTTCGACTTTTAGAAGATGAAGAAAGTAAAGTTATTGCTTTAAAAAACGCAATTCAAAAAGGAATTGACAGTGGAATTGCTCACGATTTTGACCCAGTTACACATCTTCAAGAATTAAAAGCAAGAAAAATGAGCAATGGCAAAGTATAAGTTGACAAATGAAGCTGTAGAAGACTTGACAAAAATTTGGGAATATACATTTGACAAATGGTCTGAAAAACAAGCTGACAAATACTATGAATTGTTACTTGAAAATTGCCAACATATTGCAGACGACCCAAGCATCGGAAAAAATTATGAGGGTATTAGAAATGATCTCTTCGGGCTGAAAGCAAACCGACACATCATTTTTTATCGAATATTTAATGACAAACCGATTGAGATAACTAGGATTTTTCATGAACGAATGGATTTGAAAAATAGAATAAGTGAATAAAAAAACTGCCACTAATAACTAATCTTTCTTTCCGGCCACCAACCGTACAATGATTCCTACACAGTGTAGGGAGAACGAAACCGTGTTCTTCGCTTATATCATATACTTTATATATGGAATTGTAGTGGTTGGGATTTAGAAAAGTATATAAGCATAGGATCAAAAGCTATAATTCAAACTTATCTCTACAATGAAATAAATTCCAAACTTGTCCATCAAATTTTATAGAAATTAAAATCTCCATTTTTAAAATACTCCATAGAGAACTTCTATACATTTCCTTTTTTCTTATAATTACAGATTGAATGGCTGTTTTAAACAGACTGCTGTTGTCTATAATAATATTTGACCACCCAAAATTTTAAAGAAAATGATAAAAATGAATTGTCTTATAGTCGTACTGAGTATTGTGTTATGTTCACAATCATTTGGACAAAACAAAAATGATCATTCACTAACATCAATTGCATACTTGTAGCGATATATAAACTAAAACAAAGCTCTGTAACCAATCACAATCATTGCCCGTAGGGCATATCCCGAATTTACTTTTATAGAAGTACTGATTTAGTTACACCAATTTTAGTTGATTAATAAAAACCGGC
>CALAGJ010000148.1 GCA_937892395.1 uncultured Parafilimonas sp. | reverse complement strand
TTGCTTCTGAGGTGACTTCCCGGGTGGTATTGAGTTTGAGGGGGGCAAGATCGGATTGTTTCTTGGGGGCACGGCCTCGGCCGAAGGTATCTTCGGGAGATTGGGCGCGGGGGGACTGGACTGAACTGCCCGCTCCATCGGTTCCAAATCTGATGCCGGGGCTTTTGTCTGCGATGGGGTCGATAATTGTGCCGGGGCGGGGGGCGGGTGATCGGCAATGGGGGCGGTCGAGGGAGCTGTTTGGCTATTGCTTTTTGTCAAATAGACGGCTGTAGCTGAAGCAATCACAGCAAGGATGACGCGGCTGTATACGATATTGGCAATGGTACTGCATTGATTAGCACTACAGATTTTTTTATGCCGATTGTAGATGATCCATTTCAGTTTGGATGCATAGCTTCTGCTAATGCAATAAGTGATGTGTATGCAATGGGAGGGAGGCCAATTTTAGCAATTGCCATATTGGGCTGGCCGCTTGATAAACTTTCTCCTGACATTGCGCAGCAAGTGCTTGAAGGCAGCAGGCATATTTGTAAGCAGGCTGGCATTTCTTTGGCCGGAGGCCATAGTATTGACGCACCAGAACCCATTTTTGGACTGGCAGTTAATGGATTGGTGGCTCATGAACATTTGAAGCAAAACAATACTGCACAAGAAGGGGATTTATTATTCCTAACAAAAAGAATTGGAGTTGGTATTCTGACTACTGCGGAAAAGAAAGGCATTTTGCAAAATGATCATATTGGCCTTGCTGCGGAGCAAATGATGCAACTCAACAGTATTGGACTTCAGTTAAGTAGATTCAATTCTGTATCTGCCATGACCGACGTAACGGGTTTTGGACTATTGGGCCATCTTAAGGAAATATGTGATGGCAGCAACTTGAGTGCTACCATTGCATTGTCAAGCATACCCTTAATTTGTGAAAACTTGAACGAGTATATTATGCAGCAGGCTGTGCCCGGTGGCACAAACAGAAATTGGGCTGGCTATGGAAAAGATGTGCAATTAGAAGCAGGAATAGATGAATCAATCGCCATACCTATTTTAGCAGATCCACAAACAAGCGGTGGATTATTAATTTGTGTTAAAGCCAACGATTCATCTGAAATTATTGATTTGCTTACTACCTACAATATGCACACAGAGCCGATTGGATATTTAGAAAAAAGGAAGGAAAAATCTATCATCGTAATCGATTGATATCCATATATTCACATAATTTGTTTAATTGTTGATTATTTTTTTGTTGTTACGTTCAAACATTTGTTTTTTTGTAATAAATCGAATTTCTATGACTCAAAACAGGTACTCTGTTTTATTGGTTGATGATGATAGTATTTATCAGTTTACTGCAAGAAAGACTTTAGAAGCTACTGGTTTTACAGACAAAATATGGGTGTGTTCCAATGGCGAGGAAGCAATTAAATTATTGGAAAAAAACCTAACTGATGGCGCCATGCCGGATGTCATTTTTTTGGATGTAAATATGCCTGTAATGAATGGTTGGGATTTTCTTGAAAAATATAGTTTTCTCAGAACTTCGAATGATTTGAAAGCACCAGTTTTTATTGTCAGTTCATCAGTGGACGAAGCCGATATCATACATAGCAAGCAATTTCAGGAAGTAACAGATTACATAATTAAACCCATTTTACGGGAGAAGTTTACCGAAATCCTATCTACATTGAATGTAGCTTAGTATAAGAAATACACATTTCTTAGAGACTTTTTACGAATAGAAAAATCATGCGTGCACTCAATGGGTTTTTCCATTAGGTTTGCCACATATTAAAAAGATAGAAGCCCATTTATATGAAGTTTATTGTATCTGCATCCTCACTACTAAAGCATCTGCAACATATTAACGGTGTAATAGCAGCTAATACCGTACTACCAATATTAGAAGATTTTTTGTTTGAAACGGAGGGCAAAAAACTTCATGTACTAGCTACTGATTTGGAAACAGTAATGCGGGTAACTATCGATGTAGAATGTGAAACCGATGCAAGAGTTTGTATTCCTGCAAGGTTATTGATGGATTCATTAAAAAACATTCCGGACCAGCCACTTACCTTTTCTGTTGACGAAAACTTTGGTTTAGAAATAACAAGTGATAGTGGTAAGTATAAGATGATGGGGGAAAATCCGGACAATTTTCCAAAAGCGCCGGAGCCTGATAATGCCAGTACTTTTTCTGTACCAGGTACTGTATTTGTGAGTGGCATCAATAAAACTTTATTTGCTGTAAGCACAGATGAATTGCGACCTGCAATGACTGGTGTATATTTTGAACTCTCCAAAAAAGCACTACGCATGGTAGCTACAGACGCCCATCGCTTAATTTGTTTTACCAGAAATGATATAACATGCCCAAAGGAGGATAGTTTTATAGTACCTCGCAAACCACTTACTTTATTAAAGAGTGGTCTGAAAAATGATGAATCAGTGGTGAAAATTTCCTATAACAAAAATCACTTTTTTGTTATTCAAGATGATATACAATTAAGCTGTCGATTAATAGATGCACGTTTTCCTGATTATAGGGTTGTGATACCGATAGATAATCCTTATTTACTAACCGTAAAGAAAAGCGATTTTCAAAATGCATTGCGCCGTGTGAGTGTGTTTAGTAATAAAAGTACCAACCAGGTTGCATTAAGCATTAGTGGCAGCGAACTGCAACTGGCTGCACAGGATGTTGACTTTAGTTTTGAAGGCAACGAACGCATGGCTTGCCAATATGATGGAGAAGATCTGCAAATTGCCTTTAATGCAAAATTTTTAATTGAAATGCTGAACGGTGCCGATACCAGCGAAATAAATATGGAGCTGAGCACACCAACAAAAGCAGGTATAATTAAACCAACCGAAATGGGAGATGATGAAGAATTGCTGATGCTGGTAATGCCTTTGATGCTGAATAATTAAAAACCCCCTCCGCCCCCTGAAGGGGGAACTGACGGAGATTATGATAATTTTGAAACCGGAGTTTAGAGCTTCGGTTTTTTTATGTGTATAACCACTCTGTATCTTTCTGTTTGTTTTAATGAACTTGCAGTTATAAAATTTTAAAACATGTTTTTAATAATTCTGGGAGTAATAGTTTTTATTGCCGCAGGCATACTTGTAAAAAATAATGCTGCATTGGCAAAATTTAAAGGGATAGGCAGACTTGTTGCTTTACTGCTGATAATTTTAGGTATTACCACAGCCTGCATAAAACAAATTGATGCCGGGCAGGTGGGTGTAAAAGTTTTGTTTGGCAGTATACAAAACGATATTATGGGTAGTGGCCTGCACTTTATTAATCCCCTGCTGGAAGTAAAAAAGTTAGATGTAAAAACACAGAACTATACCATGAGTGGCGTTAATGACGAAGGCCATAAATCGGGCGACGATGCAATAAGGGTTTTAACCAGTGATGGGCTGGAGGTAACCATTGACCTTACCGTTTTATACAGAATTGTTGCTACAGAAGCACCCAAATTGCTGAAAGAAACCGGGGATGATTATGAAGATAAAATTGTGCGGCCGCTTACAAGAACTAAAATACGTGATAACGCCGTGTATTACCAGGCGGTAGATTTGTTTGGTAATAAAAGAGATGAATTTCAGCAACGCATTTATAAAAGTATAGAAGAGGATTTTAAAAAACGTGGGCTTATGCTGGAACAATTATTAGTAAGAAATATTACTTTACCTAATTCTGTAAAAGCATCTATCGAATCTAAAATAAATGCAGAACAGGATGCCCGTAAAATGGAGTTTGTATTGCAAAAAGAAAAACAAGAGGCAGAGCGTAAAAGAGTAGAGGCACAGGGTATTGCCGATTACCAGCGCATTATCAATACCGGCCTTACCGACCAGCAACTGCAATACGAACAGATTAAAGCCATGAAAGAACTGGCACTTAGCCAAAATGCAAAAGTAATTGTGATGGGCAAAGGAAACGCACCGATAATAATTGACGGTAAACAATAAATATTACCAAGATGAAATTGATTGTACTTCAAAGATTCGATAATTATTTTTTTGCAAATATTACTTATACAAAATTACAGGATGCCGGAATTGAATGTTTTTTAAGAGATGAAAATACAGTTACTGTAGATCCATTAATAAGTAATGCAATTGGCGGCATAAAACTGGAAGTAGAAGAATCGCAATTTGAATTAGCTGTTGAATTAATGAAGGGGGCCGAAGTAGCTTATCTTAATGATATTGATTGTCCGTATTGCAAAAAAACAGGATTAACCGCAGAAGAAAAAATAAATAAACCCGAAACATTTTTGGGAAAACTTAAAAACCAGATTGCTTACGGGCAAACAGAAACCTATAGCAAAAAATACCGCTGCCAGCATTGCAAAAGTATTATGAATGAATTGCCGCTTAGTTTTTAAACACATTTAAAAACTACTGTTGTTGTTGCACCATCTGCATATATCGTCTAAAAGAGTTGCTGTCGTCTTTTGTGCCATCTGCATTCAGTGTTTCATTAACCAGCTTTGGTGTCAGTATTGATGCCTCTTCTTTTGCAACCGACCCATCTTCGTGAGATACTGAAACACCCACTTCCAGAATTTGTTTAGCCGTGCCTTTGTAAGTTCCTTTTACAGGCGAGCAATCACTAAAGCTTCTGCCAATTGCAAGGCGCACATGTAAATCATTTACCACACAGTTGTTGGTAGGGTCAACACCCAGCCATCCGTAAAAAGGAATATAAGCTTCCACCCACGCATGAGTAGCGCCTTCGCCACGCAGGCTGCTGTCGTGCGGACAAACATAGCCGCTTACATACCTTGCCGGAATATTTAATAACCGCAGCATTACTAATAAAATATGTGCAAAGTCCTGGCATACGCCAGCTTTTAGTTTCCATATTTCATCCAGTGTGGTTTCTACCGTGGTAATACCTTTTATATAATTAAAATTTTTGTACACATACTCGGTAAGTTGCTTAACCGCAGTAAATACAGTAACCGTTTTATAAAATCCATCATCTGCAATTTTTTTAACTTCATCCAGCCGGTCAAAATTTTCTTGCTTTAAAAAATCTATAAATGGTACTATGTATTTTATTTCCTGTAAATGGTTCCATTGTTCCTGCACAGGGTGGTTATCCTGCGGCAGCGGCTTTGGCCTGGTTACTACCGAAATGGTGGACTCGATCCTAAATTCAGTATGCGGCGCAATATTCATAAACGAACCAATCTCATTCCCATAAT
>CALAGJ010000147.1 GCA_937892395.1 uncultured Parafilimonas sp. | reverse complement strand
TCTCTTGCACAAATACCCGGTGGATCAAACTGCTGGATCTGTTTGATAATGGTTTCTATTTCTTCTTCTGTTGCATCTACATTTTGCCTGAAAGCAAGGTCATCTACTATAGAAGAGAGCTCCCTTCTTAAATAACCGTCATCATCTATGCTACCCACCACCTGCTCGGCAATTTTGAACCTTCTTTCATCTAAAGAAAGCATACCCAATTGATCGAGCAATAATTCATGAAAGGAAGTTTCTACTTTATGGGGAAGCGTTTTTTGCTCATCCATTTCTGGATAGTTATCATCCCTTGTTCTGTAATCTGCAATATCATCATCTCCGTCGGAAACATATTCGCTGATATCTATATTTTCATAATTGCGCAGCGAAAGCAACTGCTGCACCATAATATTCCTATTGCCCCGCAAAAGGTCTGTTGTAATGGGAATGTATTTACTAGCTGCCTCACTGGTGCCACTGCTCAATGCAAAATATTTAATCTTACCCGGCCAGCACACATCGGGCACTCCATCTAAAGTTTTGTGCCACCATTTGCTATAAAGCGATGAATAATTAAATACCGGAACAGTTTGCTGAAATTGATTAATTATGTTTTCATGTTGTAATATTTCATCAAAACGATAATACTGTCCAAACTCAGTAAACCTTGCTTTGGTCAAAAGTTTCTTTAGTACCAATACTTGTTTTGCTTGGTCATCTTTTCCAGGAAAACCCAAACGCTTCAAAAGATTTGGTGATATGGTTAAATCAATTATTGCCATTCGACTTTATCGTTCATTAAGGTATGTTGACATGATGCATTGCTGCGAAAATACTTATTTATTTTTTTGAAATCTAAATACAATTCCAGCCTCATTTTTTGATGGACTACAAATGATGGAATTAGTATTTGAGCCATGCCAATAATAAGTATGTTTGGTTTTATCATCACTACAAAAAATGATACTTTCTCTGTAACTCACTGTGCCAGTACAAAACAACAGATGACTTGAACCCATTAATGCATTTGAAATGGTTGACATCTGCTGTACATTATTTATTCCATTGGTGCTTAATATTTCACTGGCATGCTGAGTATTCATTGCATCTCCCACCAATAAAAATAAATCTCTGTGAGAAGGTCCTTGTTTATTGGTTTTCGTTTTGGATAGAATGAATGTAAAGGGCAGCATTACAATGGTAAGCATGGCTCTAATTGATATGGAAAGATAAAGAAGCACTTTTAAAAGTATCGCATAATTGCTAGTATAATGTTTATCAACAAACTGCTGCATGGCCTTGTAAAAAAGGCGTACATATTTAAAATTTTTATACGGTGTACTTTCTCCTTTAAAATGTAAAATAAACATTTTGCCCAAGTAAAAATTTTGATACCCGGCCTTTGAGATCCTGTAGCTCAAATCTATATCCTCACCATACATGAAGAATCTTTCATCAAACCCATTAAGGCTTTTAATAAGGGCTGTATTGCAGCACATAAAAGCACCACTCAGTACAGGTACCTCATAATTTTCATGTTCAACTAAATGACCTAATGCATACCGATTAAAAAATGATGATTTTGGAAATAAAGCTGACAATCCAATTAGCTTCCAAAATGATACCATTGGCGATGGTAATGATCTTTTGCTTTCGGGTAAAAAATTTCCGGCACCATCTATCATGCGTACACCTATGGCACCAATTTTTGGATTGCTCTGCAATTGACTAATACAGGTAGTAATACAATCCTCCGGAATGATGGTATCGGGATTTAGAAATAGTACAAATTGACCCGTAGCTCTGGCTAATGCTATATTATTTGCTTTTGCAAAACCTAAGTTTTTATCTAAGGGTATAAAGTTTACCCAATTATAAGCTGATGTTAAATAACTTATACTTTGATCTGAAGATGCGTTATCTACTACAAGTACTTCTGCATCTATATTTTTTATTGCTGCAGCCACAGCACAAATACATTGCTCCGCAAAATATTTTGCATTATAATTTACAATAATGATGGATACCAGCACTTAGGAATAGATAAATATTTATGCTAAAGATTTAAAAAAATGGTATGAAATTTTGGAGGGATAGATATGTTAAATGTGTTTTTGCAATCTTATTTAATTGTCAATCCTTTTATTACTTTTATCTGTGTAAACTCTTTGATAGCTGCTTGATACACTTCTGTTTCTATATATGAAATGGTTACTTGTTTATTCTTGAGTTTACTAGCAGCATCTCTTACCCATTCATCACTCCCATCTACATAACCATAGTATAAAAATTTCAACTCCCGGCCAGCACCAGTTTTGATAGTAAGGGATAAAAATTCTTTTTCTTCAATATTAATTATTGTGCCTTCGGCAGATTTATAGTCTGTAGCTTCTACATCCAATTTTTCATGCGTTGAATTTCCTTCGGAAAAAGATTTTAGTAGTTCCATTTGTTCCTGAATATCTCCTGAACCTCCTTGCATAGCCATAACCAATTTTGATGCTGAACTACAACCATCTGCCATCATTTGTAAAAAAAGTTTTTCTCCAAGTTTAGTAGCCACAGCCATCATGTCATCCCCGCCAGACATCATTTTCATTACAATGTCTGAAGCAGAGGACATCAGGCATTTTCCAAATATGGCTTGAGCTTCCATACTTGACATATCATCACTGATTTTTTCATTATCTAAGCATGCACATGTTGCTTTGGCAGCAGCTTTTATTTCTGCATCGGATGCATTCTGCGCAGCAGCAGAAAAAGAAACAAAAATGGTTATTAAAATAAAAATTCTTTTTATCATGATAAAAGTTTGAATGCAAGATTACAGGCAATATGTATTTGCCTTAAAATTATTTTTAAAAATATAGTACCGATTTCACTTTATTTTACAAAATTATGGATTCATTTTATTGTCATCCAACGGTTGTCATAGATGATGGTGCGCAAATAGGAGCTGGTACCAAAATATGGCATTTCTCACATATTATGCCCGGTGCTATCATTGGTGAAGGATGCAATATTGGTCAAAATGTAGTGGTGATGCCTGGTGTAGTATTGGGTAATGGAGTCAAGGTACAAAACAATGTTTCAATCTACACTGGAGTGGAATGTGAAGATGAAGTGTTCTTAGGCCCATCATGTGTGTTTACAAATGTCATCAACCCTCGTAGTGCCATTGATAGAAAGCATGAATACAAATCAACAATAGTAAAAAAAGGAGCAACCATTGGTGCTAATGCCACTATTGTATGTGGTGTGGAAATTGGTAGATATGCATTTATTGGAGCTGGTGCTGTGGTTACCAGAAATGTATTGCCTTATGAACTTGTATATGGCAATCCTGCACTACATAAAGGATGGGTGAGTGCTGCGGGCTATACATTGAATTTCGATACTGATGGACTTGCCACTTGTCCGGAAACCGCTGAACAATATCAACTCTCTAAAGACAAAGTGTATAAAATAGTTTAGATATCGCCTGCTACAATCAATGTACCCATGGCATGGTTTAAAAAATTTGGAACAATATGGTTGTAAGTGAATAAAATTTTATTTGGATCACCCAATTGCTCCAGCATACTTTCCCATTTTGCCTCGCCGTGGTTTTTGATAACTGTTTCTTTTTTATCTGCACGTTGCAAATACATGCTCATGCCCTGCGCATCAGCCTCAGGATGAAACTGTGTGCCAATACAATATTCATTAAATCTTATGGCCATTACGGCTCTTTCTAAAGGCACATGTGTGCGTTCTTTCTCAATAGCTAATATGGCACCGCCCATTTCTTTTATCAGTTTATGCTTTGGCTTTACCACTTGATAATCTCTACTGTCCACTACATAAAAAGGATTTGTAAGCCCCTTAAAAATTTGTTCAGATTCTGCCCCATCTATCATGTGAATAGGGAATACACCAAATGAGGTGGATTTTCTTGCATTTACCTCTGCTACATTAAAATACCGGCAGGCTAATTGAAAACTATGGCAGATAAATAAGATATGTTTTTTGGGGTAGTTGTCATAGTGCGCATTCCAATGCTCTAACTTATTTATGAAATTAAAAAATTTATTTTCCCATTCCTTACCCTTACTATCAATTGGAGAACCTGGTCCACCGGTGGATATGTAGAAATCATAACTAAAATCAGGTATTTCCTGTTTGATGCGTACTTCAAAAATATCTAGTGTATGATTGTAATTGTTATAATCTGCCCATTGATTAATAATTTCAGTTAGACATCGCATACCCTGATTTTCTACTCCTTCGTACATGTCTATAAGGGCTATTCTTACAGTCCTGTCAGTATATTCCATTTTACAAACATAGGGAATCATTGCACAGTATTTCGCCAAATAAAGTTCACAGTATGTGTATTTCTATGTCCATATTGGCTGCAATCGTTTGTAAACTCATTAGTCATTATCTAATGAATTAAAGAGTGGATTTTCATCATCCATTAATTCTCTTTCTATCTCTTCCATTTGTATAATATCCCATGCCTCACTTTCTGTTGGGGTATAGTTGAGGGTATCCATTAGTTCGGCTTTTTCAAAAACATCTTCTACACTTGATTGCATTTCACATACTACAAAAGAAATATTTTCCTCATAAAATGACTGTTGATGCTGTGCAATCTTTTGTGCGGTATCTGTTTCAATAGCATTGATATTTTTAAGGTTCAAGATGATATTTTTTGTATCTGATTGTTTTACATCCTCAATAGATGCAAATAATGGCGCTGCTAAATTGTCAGCTAAAAAATCTGAATCTGGCGTTATTACCGTAAATTTTTCTCTGGTATCAATTTTGAAATTCATTGCTTTTTTTAAATAAAAATATATATCAGCCAGTGATTTTAATAAAAAGAAATCAGGACTATAGGCTTTGACTTATATTACATTTGGTATTAAAGTAAATCCATA
>CALAGJ010000146.1 GCA_937892395.1 uncultured Parafilimonas sp. | reverse complement strand
CATTGAAAGGCTCAGCTTTTTGGCTGGGGCCGAAAATGTATTTGTGGATAAGGAAGCACTGGAGCATTATGGTCATGATGAAACAGAAAGATTACTATTCCTTCCAGAAGTTGTTGTAAAGCCTATGAATACTGCAGCCATCAGTAGCATTATGCAATTGTGCCATGCGGAGCGTATTCCGGTAACCCCAAGAGGTGCAGGCACCGGGCTTAGTGGTGGAGCACTGCCACAGCTGGGCGGCATACTGCTGAGTACCGAAAAGCTCAATCAAATTATTGAGATTGATGAAAAGAATTTACAGGTTACCACAGAGCCTGGTGTAATAACAGAAGTATTGCAAAATGCAGTAAAGGAGAAAGGTCTTTTTTATCCTCCGGACCCCAGCAGCCGAGGTAGTTGTTTTATAGGTGGTAATATAGCCGAAAACAGTGGAGGCCCTAAAGCTGTAAAGTATGGTGTTGTAAAGGATTATGTACTGAATTTAGAAGTAGTACTTCCAAATGGGGATATCATAGAAACCGGAGCAAATGTGTTGAAAAATTCTACGGGTTATAACCTCACTCAGCTCATGGTTGGCAGCGAAGGAACATTGGGTATTGTAACAAAAATTGTATTGAGGCTTATACCATATCCAAAGTATGAATTGCTGATGCTGGTACCATTTAACCAATTGGAAAAAGCCAGTGAAGCAGTAAGTGCCATATTTAGAGCCGGATTTACACCCAGCGCAATGGAATTGGTAGAAATAGATGCACTTAAAATTGTAAGCCGTATGGTAGATAGCCATGTGGTGCCGGTTACGGATGAAATGCAAGCACATCTCATTATAGAGCTCGATGGAAACAATATGGATGTGCTGATGCAAGAAATGGAATCTATAGCAGCATTACTCGAAAACTATGATGCAGGGGAATTGTTTTTTGCTGATGATTCGCAGCAGAAAGCAGAGCTATGGAAATTGCGTAGGCGTGTGGCTGAGGCGGTTAAAATGGAAGGCTATACTATTGAGGAAGATACGGTAGTGCCACGTGCCTATCTACCACAGTTAATACATGGTGTAAAAGCACTTGGCAGGGAGTATGATTTTAAGCCGGTATGCTATGGCCATGCAGGTGATGGCAACTTACATATCAGGATAAAGAAAGAGGGCATTCCAAATAGTCATGGTAATGAAACCATGCAAATCATACTCAGAAAATTGTTTGAACTGGTACATAGCTTAGGCGGCACTATCAGTGGTGAGCATGGCATTGGCCTCATTCAAAAAAGCTATATGGATATTGTATGTAAAGAAGCCAATCTGAATATCATGCGTGGCATAAAAAAGGTATTTGATCCTCATCAAATTTTAAATCCGGGGAAAATTTTTGATATAGTGTAAATCAAAATCCATAATACTGAATGTTCTATTTTTACAAAAAATATTTATAATATGAAAATGAAATTTTCGATTTTATTTTTATTGATGAGCAGCTTCAATTTACATGCACAGGATAAGCGTGAAGGCGGTTTTAAAAGGGAAAATATTTTTTGGGGAGGATCACTCAATATTGGGTTAAGTACTGGGGTATTTCAAATAGGTGCAAATCCGGAAATTGGTTATTCGATTGCAAATTTTTTAGATGCAGGTGTGGTAACGAATCTAATATATGGCTCCATAAACCCAGATTATAATGAAGGTGTAAAACAGTCCAGCTTTAATTATGGTGCAGGAGTATTTTCAAGAGTGTATCCACTTGATTTTTTATTTGTTCAGGCTCAAGCGGAGCACAACTGGATCAGTTATCGACTTAAGGATGAGGTCACCAATGCTACGTTTAAAAATACACTACAAAGTAATAGTATCTTAGTGGGGCTCGGATATGGCAGGCGTAGTATAGGTCAAGGGGGTTCATACATTGTATTGCTATTTGATCTTTCTAAGAATTTAAACTCTCCATATATTGATGTATATGGAAACTCGGTACCCATAATACGTGGCGGATTTACTACTTATTTAAAAACAAAAAAAGAGCGAAATAAGAAGTAAAATAATTTGTACCTGTAGCAAAATTCAACTTTAAATCCTAAAATTTAATCATGATATTTCTACTGAATATATTTCTAATAACCCTAAGACAAACGCTACATTTCTATTAATTTGCATCTGTGAAATATTATATGATTGCCGGAGAGGCAAGTGGTGATTTACATGGCAGTAATCTGATTAAAGCCTTATCCAAATTAGATCATACCATAGATGTGCGCTGCTGGGGTGGCGATAAGATGCAGCAGGTCGGAGCCCATCTCATAAAACACTATCGATCATTGGCTTTTATGGGTTTTGCTGAAGTGGTAAAAAACCTTCCCGTCATACTAAAAAATATTCGTTTTTGTAAAAAAGATATTTTAGGCTACAAACCGGATATGCTCATTTTAATTGATTATCCCGGCTTTAATCTTCGTATAGCCAAATGGGCAAAAAAACAAGGCATTAAAGTTATTTATTATATAGCTCCACAGGTTTGGGCCTGGAAAGAGAATAGAATAAAAATGATGAAAAAATGCATTGATCAAATGCTTGTCATTTTACCTTTTGAAAAAAATTATTTTGAAGATAAATGGAAGTGGTCCGTAAACTATTGCGGGCATCCGCTACTGCCTGTATTACAAAACTTAGAAACAAATAAAACGCCCTTATCAGATAAACCAATTATTGCATTGCTACCCGGTAGTCGTAAGCAGGAAATACAAAAAATGCTTCCAGTAATGTTGCAGGTGAGTAAGCGATTTCCAATGTATCAATTTGTTGTAGCTCAAGCACCAGCTCAAAATGATGAATTATATCAAGGCTTTTTAGAAAACTATCCCGAAGTTTTATGTATCAAAGAAGATACATACAGGCTTCTAAAACAAGCCAGAGCAGCATTGGTAACCAGTGGTACTGCTACATTAGAAACGGCTCTACTGAGGGTTCCTGAAATTGTATGCTATAAAGGGAGTAATATCAGCTATCAAATAGCAAAAAGACTGATAACTATAAAGTATATATCTCTTGTTAATCTTATCCTGGATAAGCCATTGCTTACAGAGTTGATACAACATGATTTTAATGCAGATACACTTGCGGAATCATTGAAAGATTTGCTTACAAATAATACCACTATTCAATCTTTGCAACAGGGATACGATGAACTGCACAGGTCACTCAGCACAGGCCGAAATGCCAGTGAGCATGCGGCTGAGGTCATTATGCAGGCAGCCAATTGAATAGATTATGCTAGATTAAAAATATTTTCTATAAGAATTTTTTTGGCATTCATTCGAATAAAAAAAGCCCATATAGAAATACGGGCCGGATTGCTTTACAGCACATGAGAAAAATTTAAATCTACATTGAGATACCTTAATAATAGTAATATTACCTCGGACCTGTATAGGTAGCTACACAGGTAAGATGCCGTGGAGCCGAGGTGGTATAACCAAAATCCAAGTGATAAGATTTTGTGGCAGGATCATAATAATTGTCTTCCTCCACATAGGGATCAATAGGCAAATCATTACTTGTTATTTCAACTAAATTAGTAGCAGGATCTACTGTTAGAAAAAATGTAGAAGTAAAATTCACAGTAACATACAAAGGAACATTTATTGTATTTGTGGCAGTTGTAACGCCCTCCCATGTATTTACAAAATCACCAAAATATATGGGGTGCTCAAAATAACCCACCGATTCATAGATACCGTCATATTGATTTTTCGTAACAATGGAACCTACAGCAGTGTTGAAATTACCACTTATGGTATATCCACTTTGTACTATAGATTCTATACGAAAGCCAAACGCTATTGATTGCCCTATTATGTCTGAAGGTTTTATCTTTATTTGCAAAAATCCTGTCTTTGATCCCTTTGGAATGGTAACCACTGGATTCAGAATTTCATATAAAGAGGCATCCAAGATTTCATACTCAGTTTCATTTGCTGTATTGTAATCATCTACTAAGGTAGGGTCTAAAACCACATTCACTTGAATATCCTCGGTAGCATTGTTAGGAGTTGCCAATTGTACAGGTATGAAATTAATAGTTGTTTGATCATCCGAATTATCAATAGCCAACGATACGAAATTGGTATTGTTTTCCGCAGCAACTTTCAATTCTATAACCTTGGGATCACCACCTTGTGATGCTACAGATTGTAATGAGCCATTATCAAATGCGTCATCTTTCAAACAACTCTGCATGCTAATGCCTGCTATCAAAAACACTACAGCTATTTTTACATTTTTCATCTTTTACTTTTTATTGTTACAAATTATGGTTGCCAGAATAATTTAGAAGTGAAAGCATCTATTGTGCCTTCGGCTAATGCATTCTCACCGTTTGCCGTATATTCTGTTTGTGGATATAATAAGCGTAGAGGTAATGTTTCAGAAACTATACTTGGGTTATACGAAATATAGCCATCATCTTCACCCAGCATATTGATCCTGCGTAAATCACTCCATGCTTCTAATGCATCAATACCACATAGTGCCAAGTATTTTTGATACCCTATAAACTGAGCTTTTTCTAATGCAGATCCGCCTGCATTTGCCAAATCAGTAACGTCAGTGGCTGAGGCTATATATGCAGCAGCTTCTGCCTCGGCATCTGGTACTCCAAGCCATACAAATGATTCTGTGATGGCCTCATTCAAAGCGGTTTGTGCATCCCCTGCTATCCATCCACGTGCTATAGCCTCTGCTTTGAAAAATAGACTTTCAAATGAAGGCATCATCCACTGTGTTTGAGATGCACCTGTTGTAAATTTGCCACCCAAATCAAGATCTCCAATAAGGCCTGGTCCAAAATAAGATGCTTGTGTACCACTAAACAGTTCACCCGGGTCTAAGCCATATTCACAGCCATTATAATTTCCACCTACATCTTGAAAAAACCTGCCGATACGTGCATCACCAAATGCCTCAAACTGTGCTATGATATAAGCATTTGCATTCAGCGAAGCTGTAGCCCTTACGTAAGTGGGTGTGTAGCCATAATTTGTATAAAAAGGAGACTGTTTTAATAACTGATTATTGTATCCGGGGTTTACACCAATTGTTTCTCCAGCCTCCAATATCCCACCTTCTGCATCAATTTTTGCAATTTCCGCAGCTGGATTAAAACCGGCTACTTCAGACTGTCTGATTAATAAACGCAACTTGAGTGTATTGGCAAATTTGATCCACTTTGGTTGATCACCATTATTTACCACATCCACACTTGCAAAAGATATAGGAGCCGTTTCTTTCATGTAAATGATAGCGCTGTCTAAACTTTGTTGCAAGGCAGTGTAAATGGATGTAGCATCATCATACTCGGGCAATGGAAATTGTTTTTCCTTAAATGCCTGCGAATAGGGCACATTGCCAAACATATCCACCACTTCTTGAAAGAGCTTTGCAGATAAAATCATTGAAGCTGCCGCCAATACATTGTTGCCATTGGCCTGTGCTTTTTCTTTGGTAAGATACAGATCAAACAAAGCGTTATAATAAGAGGCCCAAATGCCATTACTGAAAGTAAAGTCTATATTATAACTTGTTTCTTGCTGCACCCTTGCATAGTCACCATTTGGGGCAAAATATCCCATCCAACGGCTTATAAAAGCGGATTGAGGGATTATGATTTGACCTCCAGCCAAATCAGCAGCTTGTGGAAATATTAACTCCGGTGTTATATTATCATCTGTAGGAATATTTGGATTTGAATTTACATCCAAAAATCCTTTTTTGCAAGATGCTGATACGACAACACATAGGGTGATAAATATTATTTTATGTACGTATTTCATATTTCTATTTTTAATTGATTAAAACTGTAAGGTGATAGATCCGCCAAACAACCTGGAAGCAGGAGATTGGAAGGAGCTGGCTACGCCAAATGTGTTTCCTACAGCATTAAAGTTGAATTCAGGATCGCCCCACTGATTTGATTTTGGAACAAACAAGAAAAGATTTTTTCCTACAACACTCACTGTTGCTTTTTTGAAGAAACTTTGCTTTCCAAACAGACTGCTTGGTAATGTATAAGAGATGTTTAATTCTCTCAATCTCCATGCTGCTGCACTTGCATAATAGTTTGTAGCAATACTTGTATTTGTGCTACCACCGGTCCAGAAACCATAATTTCCATCCTGCACTTGTATATTAGTGTTTGGCACATATTTACCATCTTCTAAATACACTGAATTTGGAAATACAAAACGCTCTCTGCCATAAGAAGCACTTCTTTCAGAAATACCTGCAAAGTCCATATCAGAACCTAATCCTGAATAGAAATTATGACCACCCTTATAATCCCAAGTCATGGTGATGGCAAAATTGCCAATGGTATATGAAGGTGTAAGACCTACAACCCAAAGGGGTAAAGTGCGGCCTGTGGTAACCAATGCTGGAGAAATACTTGGATAACCTGTTACAGGATCCACGATTACCTTACCAGTTGCCGGATCTCTGTTATAGTCTGTCAATTGAAACTGGAATGCAGGTCCGCCAACTACTGCAATATTATTCACCGTAGGTGAACTGGCAGATATTTGTGTGAAGGCATTTGTACCGGCAAGAACAACAGGCACATTGCCGAGTGTACTGGTTACTTCATTATTATTGTATGTAGCATTGATTTTAAAATTAATACTTCCCTTACGCATGCGAATCAATGGAGTAATTGCTAAATCCATTTCTACACCATAGTTTCTAAAGTCTGCGGCATTGGCCAATTCTGATGTATAACCTGTAGTAATTGAACGAGTAATGAGTAATACTTGATTTGTATTTTTTTGATCAAAATAGCTCGCTTCTAAATTGATTCTGTTTTTAAATAATCCCAACTCGGCACCAAACTCAGTAGTATTGACAAACTCGGGTTTTAGATTTTCAGAAGGTATAGTACCATTTGCTGTAAAGCCACCTATATTTCCATAAGGGAAACCATTTGGTTGGCTATATGTAGCTTTTGTAGCATAAGGAGCTAAGTTTACATTACCACTTTTTGAAACAGCTGCTCTTAATTTTAAATAAGAAATTTTGTTACTTGTTTTTAATGCTCCAATTGCATCAGACAATACTAAAGATGCATTTACTGCCGGATAAAAGAAGGAACGATTGTCTTCATTCAATCGGCTATCCCAATCATTACGACCGGTTACTTCCACATTTGCCCAACCTTTGTAACTGATACCAAATGATCCATAAGCAGACAATAATGCAGATACTGATTTGAAATTATTAAATGGTGCTGTTGGCACATTAGCATCGCCACTTTTTACTGATACATTATATAGGGCAGGTACCAATAGGTTATTACCACCAAGATTGATATCTTTTACTGTATTCTTTCTTATCATTCCACCAGCTATGTATTTAATCGAAAAATCTTTGCTTAAATCTTTATCGCCACTTAAAAAATAGTCTACATTGTAACGGGTTACAGTAGTTTGACCATCTGCTACATATCCTGGTCTATCAGAATATTGAGTAGAGTTTCGTGGTCTGCCATAGAAGCCTGAAGTCTGCGCCCAGTCTGATACTTCAACGGGTGCATTGGTACTTTGAAAACCTTGGAAAGACACATTTGTACTTAAGCGAGTACTTGCTCTAAGCCATGGGAATAATTGATAATTCAAATCAAGGTTTGCATTGAGGTCATCTTGCCTTCCGGTCTGACGAATATTATGTATGAGCCAATATGGATTAACTGAATATTCATTATAATAATTTGAAAAATCTGCAAACTTATTGTTCGGGTCATCATAGTCAAGTAATGGTACATTGCTTGGTGTTTGCATAACTAAGAAAAATAATCCACCATTGTATGCATCTGGAAATGTTGTTTGAAATGCATTTTCATTGACAACATTATAATTGGACAATACATAATTCAATCCATACCCTGCAGAAAATTTATCATATTTTTTGCTGCCATTAAATCTAAAACTGGTTCTGTGATTTTTATCATCAGGTACCAAGCCTCTTATGTTTGCATCTTCTATACTTACATAAAAATCTTCTCCTGCTATTGATAAAGAATTCTGGAAGGTAAGACCTGTATTCCAAAAATCAATTTTATCTTTATATCTAGCATTGCTATATGGCAATGTTTGTATAGAGCCATCTTCCAAAGGCACACCTATTGGTTGAAGTGAACCATCAAACCGAGAACCATACTGCTGATTTTCATAAGGCACATATAAATAATTACCGTAAGGATCTTTTAATTCGCCTGCACCTGCACCAAAATCTTTTTGAATTTTTGGAAAAAAAGATACACTGGTTGTTTGCACTGTACTACTAAAGGAAATAGTTGGATTTTTACCACCACGCTTTGTAGTAATGATGATTACACCATTTACCGCATCTGGTCCATAAATAGCGGCAGATGCAGCACTTTTTAATACAGTTATATCTTGCACATCATCTGGCGGAATAGATGATAAGAAACCTAACGGTGTAGGCGCACCATCTACTACCAGCATGGGTTGATTATTGCCAGTAAGTGAGCGAATGCCACGAATATTAATTTTTGAATTTTCAAAAACACCACTGTTTACAGTGGAAATATTTACACCTGATACTTTACCATTTAAAGCTTGCTGCACATTTACAGACTTGGCTTGCGTCAAAGTTTTATTGGACAACGAAGTGGTAGCATACCCTAAGTCTTTTGCAGACCTGCGAATACCCAAAGCCGTTGTTACCACTACATCTGTAAGATTACCGCTTGATTTTTGGAGAGTAACAGTTATAGTAGCATCTCCGGTAAGAATTACTTGTGATGTGTTATAATTTAGTGCTGATATCACCAACACATCACCAGATTTTGCCCCAATACGAAACACACCTGCGTCTGAAGAAGCTACTGAAATTTTTGTACCCTTAATTGTTATGGTTGCAAATGGTACAGTTGCACCGTCTTGGTCTTTAATTGTACCAGTAATTGTTTGTTCCTGTGCCCACATTAGCTGAGTGCATAGCATGGCCAGGAAGAAAAGTAATACACTTTTTTTCATTACACTTTTTTTAAATAATTTTAATAATAAATGTGATTGTTAGCACTGCTTCCGGGGGCAGTGCAATCATAAGAGAGCAGGTGTTGTTAAAATATGTTGCACCATTTATAACTTTTATATTTGATTTAGGGATGAACGGTAAAAAAAATTTGAAACTCAATGGCAGTGTAAGTTTTATGTAATTTTTTTCACAAAATTGATGAGCGATGCAGCGAATAATATTTTAAATGCAGTACAGTTTTTTAAAAAAAAATTTTGCATTATTCTTCTTTAAAAAAAGCTAATTCAACATAAATATATTTCATTTCAATTCAGATGGAATTCAAAAAAATTCAAAAAATAAATCACGAAATTGTTATCGTAAATTATGATAGGTCTATCCTTTTCACTTTCAATTAAATAATTCTTAAAGCAGCAAATTCTTTTATTCCTAATTTACCACCCTTACATTATTACCATGAGAATATTATTATTTTTTATTTTTTGCTTAATGTGTGCATCGCCCAAGGCACAAAAAAAATCAACTATTGCTACGGGTAGCAATGCACAAGAGGATAGCACTTATTTCAGTCAAACCAAATTTAGACAGGTAGGTCCATTTAGAGGCGGTAGAAGTGCGGCAGTGTGTGGCAGCTATAAAGATGTCAGTACATTTTATATGGGGTCAACCGGTGGCGGTGTTTGGAAAACAACAGATGGCGGCAACAATTGGAAAAACATATCAGATAAATATTTTGGGGGAAGTATAGGTGCAATAGCTATATCAGAATCAGATGAAAATATCATTTATGTAGGAGAAGGTGAAAATACAATGCGTGGCAATGTTAGCGAAGGTATTGATGGCATGTGGAAGTCCACAGATGGTGGAAGGACATGGATGAATTTGGGTTTAAAAAATTCGAGGCATATCACAAATATTATTATACATCCACGAAATCCAGACATAGCCTGGGTTTCAGTACAAGGACATCTTTTTGGTCCTTCGGAAGACAGGGGTGTTTATAAAACGATGGATGGTGGGAAAACTTGGAGAAAGACTTTGTACTCGGGCAATGCACAGGCCGGAGCAGTGGATTTGGTAATGGAACCCAGCAATCCAAATATTTTATACGCAAGCACTTGGCATGTAGTACGTACCCCATACAGTTTAGAAAGTGGGGGCACTGGTAGTGCATTATGGAAAAGCATGGACGGTGGGGAAACATGGACAAACCTCATGAATAAAAAAGGTATGCCTCAAAATGAAATAACAGGTATTATAGGTATAACAGTAAGTGCAACAAATCCTCAACAATTATATGCCCTTATAGAATGTACCAGCAAGGGATTATATGGTAGTGATGACGGCGGAGAACATTGGAAAAAAATTACAGACAATGCAGACCTTTGCCAGCGTAGCTGGTATTTTAGTAAACTCTTCTGTGATCCAAAAAATGAAAATACAATCTATGTATTGAATGTAGGGATGCATCGTAGTAGGGATGGCGGCAATTCTTGGGAAGAAATTTATACGCCACATGGGGATCATCATGATTTGTGGATTGACCCTGCCAATTCAAATCGTATGATTGTGGCAGATGACGGTGGAGCGCAAATTAGTTTTGATGCTGGTGCAAATTGGAGCACGTATTACAACCAGCCTACTGCCCAATTTTATAGAGTAAGTACGGACAATGCATTTCCCTTTCATATACTTGGCGCACAGCAAGATAATTCTACAGTACGAATGAAGAGTAGAAGTTTTGGGGGTGCTATTACTGAAAATGATTGGACTTCTACTGCGGGTTTTGAGAGTGGGTATGTAGTAGCCGATCCTTTAAATAATGATATTGTGTATGGAGGAAATTACCAAGGTTATCTTTCGAGATATGATCATAAAACAGAAGAAAACAGAAGCATTAGTGTGTGGCCAATAGAAGCTCTGGGAGATGGTGTTATTGCTGCAAAGTATCGCTTTCAATGGAACTTTCCGATCTTCTTTTCCCCACATAATCCGCATAAGTTATATGCCGCAGGCAATATGCTTTTTACAACAGAAAATGAAGGACAGAAATGGAATGCAATAAGTGGTGATCTTACTACTAATGATACCTCAAGACAGAAAAGTAGTGGTGGCCCTATTACAAAAGACAATACATCTGTAGAATATTATTGCACCATATTTACAGCTGCCGAATGTGCATTAGAAAAAGATGTATTGTGGACGGGTAGTGATGATGGGCTGATACATGTAAGCAAAGACGGAGGTAAGCAATGGAAAAATGTAACACCACCCGATGCGCCAAAATGGATGATGTGGAATTGTGTGGAAACAAGCCCATTCAATAAAGGCACAGTTTACTTTGCTGGCACCAGATATAAGTCTGATGATTTTGCACCATATCTCTATAAAACAACAGACTATGGCAACACATGGCAGCGCATCAACAACGGCATATCACCGCTGCATTTTACAAGGGTTATAAGGGCAGACCGCACCAAGAAAGGTTTACTCTACTGTGGTACAGAGTACGGCTTATATATTAGTTATGACGATGGCGCCAACTGGAAGCCTTTTCAACTCAATTTACCAATAGTTCCCATTACTGATATCACCATCAAAAACAATGATTTGATCATAGCAACACAGGGTAGAAGTTTTTGGGTGTTGGATGATTTATCAGCCGTGCAAAAAAGAATGGATGGCATTATGCAAAACGATTGGTTTGTATATCAACCCATGCCTGCATATCGCAGTGATGGATATGTGAGTCAGCACTCGGGAAACAATGGTACAAATCCTCCAAATGGTGTTGTGCTGCAGTATTGGCTTACAGAACAAAAAGCAAAGGAAACAATTGAAGTAAACTTATTCAATAATAAAAAGGAATTAATAAAAACCTGGAGTAAAACTGCTGAAAAGGAGGAAGATAAATTTCAATATGCAGCAGGTATGAATAAGCTCATTTGGAATTTAGAATATCCGGCTACAATAAAAATTGATGACTTAGTTATGTGGAATGGCTCAGAAATAAGCGGGTTAAAAGTGGCACCGGGTAAATATACTTTTCAATTGAAAACAAGTACAGATAGCACATTCAAAGAAGTTGAAATTTTAGCAAATCCAAATCAAAAAATGACCCAGGCAGATTATGATGCTCAAGTAAATTTTTTATTGCAGGTAAAAAATAAATTTAATGAAATACAAAAGACAATAAAAAACATACGCACACTGCGTAGTCAGATCAAAGATTTTACAAAAGATATGGATACAACTCAATATAAAGTAATTACTACTATGGCAGACAGTATTCAGAAAAAAATTACTGCTATAGAAGAAGCTCTGTACCAAACCAAATCAAAGAGTCCGCAAGATGTATTGAATTACCCCATTCGAATCAATGATCAAATGGCAAGTATTTACAACTTTGCATCAAGTGGCAATACAGCTCCACCACAACAAGCTTATGATGCATTTGCAGAATTAAGTTTGAAGGCAGATAAGTACCTGCAATCTTTTGAAGCTATCAAGCAAAATGATTTAGTATATCTTAATCAATTGATACATGAAAAAACGGTTCCTGTTATTAGAATGGAAGCGGAGGATTAATAAAATCTGATGTATGCATATTGCCCGTGTATCAACTTTTAAAAATAATAAACAAGCAGTTCATTTTTTTAATGAATGGCTGGAGCAATTAGAAGCACTCAATCAAGTAAAATATAAAAAAATTATTGTCCAAACCGAGTTGGGCAACACTGTAGTTTGGTCATGCAATCATGAGCAAAAAAATCTACCTGCTATTGTGCTCTTTCCAGGGTTTAGAACAAGTGCTTTGTTCTGGGATTTGGATAATGTACTGGCACCGCTGCGCAATGATTTTCGTGTGTATATGGTTGAAACCAATGGTCAACCTTCTTTAAGCAATGGAGCCTCTCCGGATGTACGTACAGATGATTATGGTATATGGGCAGCAGCAGTATTGCAGCAATTGCATATATCAACTGCAACCATTGCCGGTGTGTCATTTGGCGCATTTGTATGCAAAAAGCTTTGCATGGTAAATCCATCAATAGTAAAGCATGCTGTACTCATGAATCCCGCAGGGTTGCAACAATTTTCACCCAACTTTAAGAATCTATATTACAATGCGCTTCCTGTATTGAGTACCACAGAAAAAAATGTATCAAAATTTTTAGAAGAAGCCATATTTTTTAAAGACAATCATGTTGTATCGCCACAGGCATTTAAACTGCTCATAGATTATGAAATGTTTGCTATCAGATATTTTAATAACCGATCACAGTTCCCTTATGTAATGGGCAAACAAGAGCTTCAAAGAATAAGTTCACTTACACACTTAGTGCTTGGTGAAAAAGATATTTTATTTCCATATAAAAAAACGATTGAAGCCGCAAAAAAAAATATAAAATCATTGGGCAATATTCATGTGTTACAGAATACCGGGCATGGTATTGAAACATCGCCAACAGCAATTGAAAAATTATTGCAGATAGCTATTCAGGAATCAAGTTTGTATTAATTCTGATAATAAAATAAAACCCGATAAAATAATTTTGCTTAGCACTTATCGCTACTCGTACTAAAAAAATCATGGTTGACTTTTCATTTTTTCTTGCTATATAATTGTAAATTGAAGGGAATAAGTTTCCTGAAATAAAGTTCATCAATAAGATGATGCCTCAATATTGTTTACAGACTTATCTTTCCACCAAAAATATTTATATGTTTCAAAATAAGACTGTTTTTATTACAGGTGCCAGTAGAGGTATAGGTAAAGCTATTGCAATGAAGATGGCCGCAGAAGGAGCAAATATCATCATTGCCTCAAAGAGTACAGAAGAAGATCCACGATTGGGTGGCACCATCTTTTCTGCTGCCGCAGAAATGGAAGCCGCTGGTGGTAAAGCTATTGGTATAAAAACAGATATACGTTTTGAAGAGCAAATTGCTGCTGCTGTGCAGCAAGGTGTAGAAGCATTTGGAGGTATTGATATTGTCATCAACAACGCATCAGCTATTCAACTTACCAATACAGAACAAACTCCTGCAAAGCGTTTTGACCTGATGCATGACATTAATGTAAGAGGTACGTTTTTAGTAACACAACATTGTATTCCATACTTGAAAAAAAGCAGTAATGCACATATACTCACACTCTCCCCACCTATAAATATTATTCCAAAATGGTTGGGCCCACATGTGGCTTATACTTTGAGTAAATTCAATATGAGTATGATGGCACTGGGATGGGCAGAAGAACTGAAAGCTTATCCAATTGCTTCAAATGCTTTGTGGCCAAGAACTACGATTGATACAGCTGCTGTGCGCAATTTATTGGGTGGTGAAATGTTGGCTAAAATGAGTAGAACCCCTGCTATATTATCAGATGCAGCATATTATATTTTAAGCAAACCTGCACAATCCTGCACTGGGCATACTTTTATAGATGAACAGGTGTTAGCTAAAGAAGGTATCACAGATTTATCTGGTTATAGTGTGGTACCAGGTGCGCAGCTTTACCAGGATTTATTTGTTTAATGAAATGTTTGAAATTGACTTTGTAAATTTCCTTTCAAATCTCAGGTGTAATTTTTTCTGCAATAATCCACAAGCCTTTCAACTGCTTGCTCTAATGTTGTTTCTTTTTTAGCAAAGCAAAAACGGAGTACTTTATTATCTTCTCCTGTTTTATAGAAGGCACTCATAGGTATGGTAGCTACACCTGCATGTTGTGTGAGTATTTTTGCAAATTCCATATCCGGTTTATCTGAAATTTTATTGTACTGATAGCATTGAAAATAACTTCCATAACTGGGTATTGGTTCAAAGGCAGTTGATTGCATAAGTTGCTGAAAATAATCTCTTTTAGACTGTATAAATTTGCCCAATGATAAATAAGCATCTGTATCTGCTAGATATTCAGCCAACCCATACTGCATGGCACTATTTACACTAAATGCATTGAATTGATGAACCTTTCTATATTCATGCATAAGAGAAGGACTACTGATGCAATAGCCCATTTTCCAACCCGTACAGTGATAGGTTTTACCAAAAGAAAAACAGACAAAACTCCGCTCCATCAATGCAGGATATTTTAGAATGCTGAGGTGCGGTTTGCTATCAAAAATTAAATGCTCATATACTTCATCACTAATAACAATCAGGTTATGCTTTTGGACCAATAAAGTCAAAGCTGCAATATCATTTTCATCAAGTACGGCACCAGTGGGATTGTGTGGTGAATTTATAATAATGGCCTTTGTGCGATTAGAAATAGCATCAGACACTTGTTGCCAGGGAATACGATATTTAGGGAATGATAAAGCTATACGAACGGCCTTTGCACCATTAACTTCTATATTGGGTATATAACTATCATAAGCCGGTTCAAATACGATTACTTCATCACCCGGCTGCAGAAAACAGGTAAGTGCTGTGTATATTGCATAGGTGCCTCCGGGTGTTATCGTAATTTGCTGATCAGCATCAATATCATTAGAGTACAGATGCTTTACTTTATCCGATAGGCGCTGCCTAAGTATGGGCAAACCATTTGTATGCACATATTGATTACCGCCATCCTGCATTGCTTTATACACTAAATTAATGAGTGAATCACTCATTGTAAAATCTGGAAAACCCTGACCCAAATTGATGGCATTATGCTGCTGGGCCAATTGACTCATCACAGTAAAAATTGTGGTGCCAGCCTCAGGAAGTTTTGAAGAAACCATAAAAAAATATTAGCAATATAATGGCAACATAATACTCTAAAAATTCTAGTTTGAAATTTGTTGAATAACTATCGAATCAATTGTACAGTGCCTTTTTTCCGAACAACATTTCCCAAATAAGTAATGGCTTCTGCAATAAACACATAAGTGCCTGATGGTTGTTTAACTCCTTTAAATATGCCATCCCATCCTTCATTTAGTTTATTGGTCGTAAACATTAATTGACCCCACCTATTGAATACACTAAAATAGTTAAGCTGCTTCATCCCAATAACAGATGGCTTAAAATAGTCATTTAAGTTATCATTGTTCGGTGAAAAAGCAGTAGGTATAAACAAGTCCGGTTTTGTTTGGAATACGGTAACGGTTATGCTGTCTGTAGCAATACAACCTTCAGGAGAAATTGCAGTTAAAAGATAACTAATTTTTTTTGTACCTGATTGATAAATGCCGACAGGGTTTCCAATGGTTGGATCACTCAAATAAATGGGAGGTGTCCATTCATAAGTAGTACCACCTGTGGCATTGAATTGCAAAGGTTGTTGAATGACAACTGTTGTATCCTTGCCTGCATTGGCTATAAGTTTTGGAATGACTGTAACAAGTGTAGAATCAACACCTGGCTTTGGACATCCTTTGGTATCATAAGCATAGAGAAAATATTTTGTGGTGCTTATAGGTCCCGCTGTTGGGCTCAAAGTATTTGATTGCACAAGCGTTTGATTTGGTGTCCATGTGTAGCTGCTTCCATCTGAGCTGGCATTGAGCTGCACAGATTTACCAAAGCATATTGTAGCCGATTCCCCGGCATCTGCTATTGGGTAGGGCACCACACTAACGATTACAGAAGCGTTTGTCATACAAGATCCCACAGAAGCTTCTAAATTATATTGTATATCCTTCCCGGGAGTTGCAGTTGGCTCTGCAATATCTGAGGCACTCAAATCAGTAGATGGTGACCAAATAAAGTTGATGGCATTTGTATTATTTCTAATTAAAATTTGATCCGTTTTGCAAATGACCGTATCTGGCAAAAGCTCGGCTATCACTTTATCTACAACTTTTACATTTATGGTTAATGAATCTTTACAAGCCCCATCATCCACACGAATTTTATATTCTGTATCTATTTTTGGAAAAACCTTAGGCGTCGCTGTATTGGCATTTAAAATATTATAATTAGGAGACCACGTGTATTGGGGATTTGGAGTAATGGCAGTGACTGATAAATCCAATGAATCTACGGAACAGATGACTGTTTCTGCAAACGGTACTGATAGTTGTGGCCCCGGTGTTATTGGTAATACATATTCCAATGAATCTATACAGCCTTTACTGGAAAAGGAAAAAAGCTTTACTTTTTTTTCCCCGGTTGTTACAAAAGTGTATGATGGATTTTGAAAGTTAGAGACATCAGTTGAAAGTCCTGTTTCACCAAAATCCCATGACCAAGCAACTACAGTACCATATTTGACTGTGGTGAGATCGGTAAATTGATATGGAGCCTGTATACAGCTGCCATTTACTGAAAAATCGGTATTAAACCCAGGATATATAGCCACCAAGGCAGAGGCTGTTTTTGTACATTCCTCACCTCGGTTTGCAATAACAGTAATGGTATAAATGCCGGTATCCGGGAAGCTATAAATCGGATTCTCCTCTAAGGAGGTATCGGCATCGGTGCTAGTAACACCAAAATCCCAATAATAGGAGTTGATTAATCCCAAAGGATCAGGTCTTATATTTTCAAATTGAATTGTATTGGAATTACAATTTATGTAATTTACTACTAACCCACCACTGTTAAATTGATCATCTTGTAATTGAACTTCGGGTAGGCTGCAATTATTTACTTTGAAGGTAAAATCTTTTCTATGTTCAGCAATGACTTTCCCGTTTCTCCATTCATAACATACTACACATACCACATAGTCCCCGGTGACAGGAGCTATTCCACTTATAGTACCAGTTGTAGGATCAATGGTTACAGTACTACCCATAGGCTCTATAGCACTATAGGGAGGTTCATAACCAACCGCTTCAAAATTAAAAGATTTGGGTGCTTCATCTATGGCAGAGGTAAATTCACCTCCATCAAAAGCTGCCACAAATTCATAAGAAAGTGTGTCGCCATCGATATCAGTGGCACCCAGATCAAACTTAAAAAAAGATTCCTTGCAGGTAATAACTGTGTCTTTCAAATTAAAAACCGATGAGCTATTAAAATCGCCGGGCAAGATTTTTGACCCGGGAATAGTTGCTGTATAAGTAGAGCCCGGAATAAAACTCAATGTTTCTGGATCAGGGCCAAGATTATCATTTTGCGCCCTACAACAAGTTTGATAAATAAGGACGTAGCCAACGTCATTATTATTTAAAGTAACTGTACCACTATATGTATAAGCCTCATAACTCACCTCCGGCTTACTGGAAATACAAGAAGGATATGTGGTCAGCTTAATAATCTTGGATTCAGTCTTATTTATTTTGATATCAGTAATTTTTGTGAAGGGAAATGCGTTTTCAAAGACTGATATATAAACGTACGCTGGCAAGCAGGCTATACTCCCACTTGTGCCACAGGCTTTTGTAGCATCCCTAAAAAGCCGGGCAGATAATTGGTATCTACTAGTATTGGTAGCTGCTCCCGGTCCTAAATACTGATAAAAAAGTTCACCCCCATTGATATGCCCTGCAAATAAGTCTGTGCAGAAAAAAAACAACACGGATAATATGATAGGTATGCGCTTCATGGTAGGACTGCAATATTAAGCATAAAAGATTCAATTGTTTTCAATAATTCCATAGGCTGCTCCCACATGCCCATATGCCCGGTAGATTCATAAAATACCACTTGACTATTATGAGGCAAATGTACCTGCTTGAATACATCAGTAGGTGGGGAGGCAATATCTTCACTTCCTATAACAAAAAGTATAGGGATGCTACTTTTTTGAAGAACAGCACACCTGTCTTTTCGCTGCATCATTATAGTATAATATTGCCGTAGAGCCGAAATACTAAATTGTGCACTTCGTGCAATGAGCTCGTCCACCTGCTGCTTATGATCCATTTTAAACTCAGCACCAAAAAGATTCGGAATGGTATTTTTGAGAAAAGCAAAAGCGCCATACTGTTCAATGGCTTCAATACCTCTAAGCCTAACTCCTTTTTTTTCCTCGCTGTCTGCAAAAGCTGTTGAATGTATAAGCCCAAATCCTTTTAATTTTTCGGCATACTTTTCAGCAAATGCAAGTGTGATATAACCACCCATACTATGGCCAAGCATTACTGTTTCATTGAGGTTTGCATCATCCATTAATGCCTTAAGTACTTCTGCAAAATCTTCAATACTTTCTAAGGCCCCATTATAAGCAGACAAGCCGCTACCCGGAAGATCCGGAATAATAATTGTATATTGCTTGGATAACTCTTCAATCTGATGTAGCCAAATTTCTCCATCCTCACCAAATCCATGAATAAGCATGATAGATTCAACGCCATTACCCAGTATTGAATACGAAACTTGATTGCCCCTGTAAAGAAATGATTGCCGCATATTCAGGATATTTTTTTTGCACTATGTGCAATATATCGATTGAAAAGCAATAGTACAAATGGAGCAATTGCAATATTCAATTCCTGCGGCCACCAAAACCATCCTACCAATAGTAAGCCGCTTAAAATTGCCATTGCCATAAAATAATACCTCAACCAACTATAGTTCCTTTTCAATAAAAAACCAATAAAAAAATTGAGCGGAAAAGCCCATATCAAATTCCAATTATTCTGACAAACTGTATGATCTGTACCCCACCACATAAATAATAATATAATGCCAAGTAAACCAGATATTAGCATGAGTAAAGCATCAACGATAAATGCAAATTTTCCACCGGAAATTTTACAACAGAAATACAACAGCACACAAAATATTGCTATTGCAATTAACGGTGTATAAGTACTACCTGTAGCTTCAGCCGCACCACCCTTCAATATAGTATTTGTGGCAGGGGTAATCAAACGGCCTGATGCAGTAGCTAATGATAGACCTTTCATAAAAAATTCAGGGAGGAAATAACTGCTTTGAATGGTTACAGGTTCATCTAATTTGCTGCCAAGCAATATATCAATACCCAATTTACTCCAGGGCTGATGGCCTTTGTCCAAGTATTGGTGTATCAGATTTCGGTGTGTAGTACCTGCATCCACTACAGAGCGAACATTTGCCGCAGGCTTTATGTTTTTTAAAATAATATCTCTAATTCGTGTCGTACAATTGTCCAACAGAAAATCATATTTATAATAAAGATTTTCAGTTTTGAGGTTATAAGCAACAGCTTCCAAAATGGCTTTTTTATCTGCGCAGTTCGCATCCAAAATTTGCTCATATACTGCTCTGCCGGAAGCTTGATATTCATACATAAATTCCGGCATGGTCCAAGCAGACACATAATACAATAATTTGCCCCGCATGAAATCGGTATAAAATCCCGGCTGTGTAAAATCAAAAGTACCCCAATTATAAACTACATCTCGGTGGGCAGCTGTGTCCGTTATCCTGAGTGCAGTGTGTCCAAATAGTGAATAGAGTTCCTGCCCGGGAGCACAAGTTAACACACTGATACGAATCTGGCAAATGCTATCTGACTGTGACATTCCTCTATTGCCAGTAAAAGCCAAAATTATAATGAACAACCATTTTTTCATCTGGTAAAAATAAGTGCTGATGTTATTTGCCCCAGCATTTTCTATCTAAATTGATTAACCAGCATCCGGTAAAATGATGTACACTTAGCATCACAACTTCGGCCCACTGCATGCTTATCTTTTATAGCCCTATCTTGTAGCCCTAAATCAATACCATGCAGCATTGGAAAATTAAGTTGTCTTTATTTCTGAATTATTTTGTGTTTGCACAATTACTCAATAGTGTGGGCACTGTGATATTGTTGGTGCAAAAAAGTTTTAGTATTGGTGAATCTGCCGCATCTGTACTGGAGCCATTTAAGGATATGAGTATTGCCATAGTATCATTTTTAGTTACCTCATTTATAACAAGAATTGGATATAAAAAAGCAATGTTGATTGCATTGGGCGTTGTATCTATTATATGCTTCGTTATGCCCTTTACAAACAGCCTCGTAATGGTGGAGTTATTATTTGCCAGCATAGGCTCCGGGTTTGCATTGATAAAAATGTCAGTATATGGTGCCATTGGCCTCATCACAAAAAATGAAAAAGAGCATTTGGGCTTAATGAGCTATACGGAGAGTTGTTTTGGTATTGGTATAGTGGCAGGATATTTTACATTTCCATTATTCATAGATAGTTCCAATCCAGCATCGGTATCTTGGCTCAATGTATATTTCTTATTGGGGGCATTATCCTTGATTGCACTTTTGTTGTTATGGATTAGTCCGTTGGATGAATCTGAAGCACAATCAAATGCAGCAGAAAATAGGATCGATTTTGCTGCCATGTTTAAGTTAATGGGACAGCGGGCAGTAGTCGTTTTTTTGGTGTGTGCATTCATTTATGTACTGCTGGAGCAGAGCATTATGAGTTGGCTACCAACATTCAATAACAGTGTTTTAAAACTATCAGAAATACTTAGCATACGTATGGCAAGTATATTGGCTGGCTCTATAGCTGTGGGCAGATTGCTGGCAGGATTTGTATTGCAAAAACTAAAATGGATTTATGTACTGATGGGCTGCATCATCATTGCAGGAATACTCGTGTTAGTCAGTATGCCGATTATTAAAAACTTTCAAGCTACCTATACTGGAAATGGTATTGATAAACTATCAGATGTGCCTTTGGTAGCCTTTATTTTCCCGCTGATTGGTTTGGTACTCGCCCCTATCTATCCTGCATTAAATTCGGTAATACTTAGCACTTTGCCAAAACCAAAACATGGGTTTATGGCAGGGCTCATTATCGTATTTTCTGCAATTGGTGGCAGCTTGGGTTCTGTTATTACCGGCAAAGTATTTCAGCAATATGACGGTTCTACGGCATTTTATTTTTCAATCATTCCCATGGCGCTATTGCTCATAGCAATGGTTACTTTTAATAAGCTGCAACAAAAAGATGTTGTGTCTGGCAATATGAAATCTGTGGGTCATTGACCTTGCTTAAATCCCTACTTGATCTATGTATGCTTTGGCTATAAGTTCTGCCCTTTCCCAATCATGGGGTGTGTCAATATTTACATACCACTGTGGTGGGGAAGGCAGATGAGTCATCTTATTTCCGTAGAATGTTTTTCTCCCCTGCACACAGGTTGTTTTCACGATATATATACTGCCATCCCTGATGTATGCTTCCGGAAGCAATTGTCTTTGAGCAATCATTTCTTCGTTGCCGCAGGCATGCACTAAAAAATCATGCTCGGTTTTTTTAAACACCCAATTCGGATGATAGGTATGCGGCACCGGCTGCGTGCTGAAAAGTGTATCCGCATTTGTATCTATAAATTTTTTTATGCAATCATCAATAAATCCCGGCAGGCGAAAAGGTGAAGTAGGTTGCAATAAACAGATGGCATCAAAAAAAATATTGTTGCTTTCAAAATAGTTCAAAGCATGCACCACCACGTCAATCGAAGGTGTGCTATCCAGCGCCAATGCAGGAGGCCTTATAAATGGTGCTTGTATCCCAAAAGATTGCACTGATGCTGCTATGGCTTGGCTATCTGTACTGACTATGCAGGTACTTAGCAGAGCAGATTTTGCCGCACTTGCTGCCGTATAATGTATCAAAGGATGACCTTGTAAAAGCTTGCTGTTTTTACCCGGTATGCCTTTGCTGCCACTACGTGCCGGTATGATGCCAAGGATTTTCATCAATCCACATTTTGTATTGAATCACACTTCACTAAAACATGATTTTTTTATGAAAGCGCAAAGGTACGGATGCCAGTACTGATGCAATATTTTCTCCGGCATGCCCATCACCATACAAGTTGGAAGATGGAGGTCTTTCCAACATGATGCTATGATGTATTGCCAGTTGAATGGCTTCAAATTCGCAGGGCACATCGCATACATTCACAGCCCTGTCTCTATCTTGCTGTCTGTTGCCAATATTGATGACCGGCACACCCAGGTAGGCACATTCCCTGATGCCAACACTACTATTACCCACAAAGCATTTTGCATGATACAAGAGTTTCAAAAAATCATCGGGCATCATATTTTTAAAAAAATGAAATTGAGACAATACATTGTTTTCGCGGTATGCACGTATGCCTTGTGAAGTGCCATCTGCACCTGCATCCACATTTGGCCAAAACCATAATACGGGTAATGCTTGCTGGTGCAAGGCTCTCAAAGTAATGGAGATTTGCGTTTTTGCCATTTCATATTCGGTAGTAACCGGATGCTGCATTACGACAATATAACCATTACTTAAATCGGGCATCATGCCCACACCGCCATATTTTTGATACGGATCAAAATCGAATGATGGATTTTGTAATACAGATTTTGCAATATCTATTGAAGGGCATCCTGTATTGAATACATAGGCCGGGTCTTCGCCCAATTTTATCACTCTTTGCCTTGCGGCATCGGAGGCGGTAAGATGTATATCTGCAAGCTTTGTATTGGCATGGCGCACCTTCTCATCAATATTTCCTGTTATTTCCCCGCCCTGCACATGTATGAGTGGAATATTTTGATAAGCTGCCGCAATGCTGACTGCTATTGTTTCGTATCTGTCTGCTACCACCAATACGGCATCCGGCTGTAGGTTTTGAAAAACAGTACTGAGTTCTATCAAACCCAAGCCTGTAGTCTTTGCCATTGCTGTTGGGTTTTCTCCTTCAATCAGCATCAATACTTTTTCATGTACAGGTATGCCATCTTGCTGCAAAATGGTGCTCATATCTCCATATCTACTGAGTAATGCTGAGCCGGCTAATACCACCTGTAGTTCCAAATCAGGATGCTGTTGAATAGCTTGCAGTGCAGTTTTTATCCTGCTATAACTTGGCCTTGCTGTAATGGTAACACAAATTTTTCTTGGCATTTATTCGGGGTTTAAATCTGCTACATTCAAAAAACTCCATTGCTGTTTTTCATGTAATAATTTTCTGCCAATTATTTCTTTATATCTGCCTGCGGCAATGCCCATATCTGAGGGCTTTTTTGCTTCCAAATGTTCAAATTGTAAGACAGTGCCGGCAGGTAAGTATTGATTAACTGCCAAAGATTTTTCAAACATAGATTTTATATCTTCCATTGCCGCTAATTCATTTTTATCAACCGGATGTTGCATTGCTTTTTGTACAGATGATATACCAGTAGTCAATTGTTTTACCTTGTGCATGGGAATGGACGATGTAGCATCTGGTCCAAACATACCCTGATCAAAAACGACATGAAACTCAAACAAATCAGCACCCAAAGCCGCCGCTGCCATACATGCAAAAATATCTCCACTATGATCTGAATATCCTATAGGTATATGATACCTTTCTTTCATCATACTTATATTATTCAGCCCCCACTGCGTGGGCAATGATGGATATGCAGTGGTGCATTGCAAGAGGGAGACGTGAATATTTTTTTCTTGAAATATTTGAATGGCCGCATCTAATTCATTCCAGTTGTTCATGCCACTTGAAAGGATGACCGGCTTTTTTGTAGTAGCAATTTTTTCTAACAATAAATGATTGGTTACTTCGCCAGATCCAATTTTATATTGCTGCACATTTAAGACTTCCAAAACATCTACTGCCGCATTTGAAAATGGAGAACAAATAAACTCCATACCATCCGCTTCGCAATGGGCTTTGAGCGTTCTCCATTGTTCCAGCGAAAACTCCATGCGCTTCCAATAATCAAACCGAGTAGCATCTTCATAACTAAATGGTATCCTAAATGGCTCAGCACTGCTGCTTTCTGCATTAGCTATATGCAGCTGAAATTTTATAGCTTGCACGCCAGTATTTTTTAAGGCATTGATGTATGCATGAGCCATGCCCAAACTACCATCGTGTGCTTGTCCAATTTCAGCTATTATCATGAAAAATTTTTACTTGCTATTTTTTTAATCTGAGGATAGAGCAATCGCTTTCTTCTTTAATAATTTCATTGCCGAGCAGTCCTAAACCATCAATTTCCATTTCAACAATATCGCCCTCTTGCAGCCATTGCTCTGTATAGTTTGGATCATTGAATTTTCCGGTGCCATTTAATTCCAAAAAACATCCCGTGCCCACGGTACCACTTCCTATTACATCTCCTGCATGAAGCGTAACACCGTAAGATGCTCTTTCTATTATTTCTGCAAAGGTCCAGTCCATATCTCCTATATTACCTTCGCTTACTGGTATGCCATTGACCCGGCATTTCATGGCGAGGTTCCAGCTCTTTCCTGTGTGATTTTCTTTGGCAGGTATTTCAAAAGCTGCTAACTCATCTAAGGTTACTAACCAAGGTCCTATGACGGTTGAAAAATCTTTTCCTTTTGCAGGGCCCAGGTTGAGCAGCATTTCTTCCATTTGTAAACGCCTTGCACTCATGTCGTTCATGATCATCAAACCACCAATATATTTATCGGCATCTGCCGCAGCAATATTTCTTCCTGTTTTACAAATAACAATAGCTGCTTCCAATTCAAAATCCAACTTTTCAAAATGATCCGGCATACAACTGATGGCTCCCGGCCCTTGTATGCTCTGGTGATTGGTGAAATAGAAAATTGGGTATTGATCAAACTCAGGAATCATGGGTACATTTCTGTTTCTACGAGCTGCTGCCACATGCTGTCTAAATGCATATCCATCCCTACAACTGGTAGGAAAAGGTACAGGTGCCAGCAATGCCACATCAGCTAAGGGTATGGCCATATTTTCACCCATTCTACCATCTACAATGGCTTGATGTACAGATTGTGCAATGGGAAAATTTTCATCCCAATAATTTAAAAACATATTCATGGCACCGGGCAGTTCCGGATGCATTAAATCTGCATCATATACATGTTCATTATGATAAAACGCCAATTGATCATGGCCATCTTTTAAATAAGATACAAGTTTCATTAGAATCTATTTGGTATAATTTGAATGGCTGCAAATAACAAATAGTTTTTTGAAATGAGGAAAAGGAATATGAATGAGGAAATTCTTTTTTGATCTTTAGAAGAATAAAGTGCCTATTCATTTCCTATTGAATAATTATTTTTTTGGTAAATGATTTTTTTGAAACCACTTCTTCTGCTTTGATATAATACATGCCACGGGGCAAAAATTGTGGTAGTTCATAAGAAATGATACTATTTGTGTTTGCTACATCATGGGCTTCATAGTGCAGTAAATGATTGCCCTCATCAAAGAGTAAAATTTGATATTGCCCTACTTGTTTCACTTGTACATTTATAATACTACCTGCAATGGCTGGGTTTGGATATACTTTTAAACTATCTGTGGTAAAAGTATTTTTGATGGTGGATAACAATGTTTTTTTTAATGGTGGCTTTTGAACTGTTACCACCACACCTAAAGTCTCACATATTAGCATTGACTCTATTCTATTTAAAACTATTGTTGCGTCGCTTTTAAAAGTTTCTGGAGCAAGTGTTTTTGTTTCAAAGCCAACTGCGGCAATAACAATTCTTGTATTAGGCAATAATTTGCTCGTGTCAAATTTGAATATGCCGTTAATATCTGTTTGAATGGTGTAATGTGATGCAGATACTTGTAGGGTAGCGAAAGGAATAGCCTGGCCTGTATCATCTACTACCTTACCTTCAATGATTGCGTTGGATTCTATTTGTACAGCAATATCGCCCATTATTTCTGATACTGATTGCTGAGTTGTATATACGGTATCTCCTTTTACCAAAACATCTTGCGAACGGCTCTTATTAAACAGGAGTAGGAGTGGCATTGCAATGGCAAGCCACCGGCTTTTTTTCTTGTTCTTTTCAAGCGGCTGCAGTGGTCTTGACAACTGGTCGTTTGCAAATCTGCCGCATACACCGGTTTTGCTTTTGTTTAAAAATTCCAGGATTTGATTATCGCTCAGCAGGCTAAAATCAATGACTTGTTTTGCACAGGCATTACAAAATTTTCCTTTTTCTGTTGGGTTCATTTGATCCCAATTTTCATGACATGGCTTAGGCACATAAACGGTAAGCGATTGTTGCTGCTGCATAACAATAATTTTTGACAGGATGCAAGAAGCTACTTGATTCCATAAAGTATGAATACGTTCTTTCCCATTAATATTGAGCAATGGCTACAATCAACATCAATGCATACTATAGCGTGAGGGATTGAAGTGGAAAACCCGCAGCGCAGCGAGGATTTGTAACGAAAGCCCGACCCGCAGGGGCACGCCCAAAAAATTTCTTTTCTCATGAGTTAAAATATGCCATCTATCTGCATGCAATAATTTATTCCTATTATTGTTTCGTCTATGATGAAATACTTTCTGATGTTTATATTTTGTAGCATGTGCAGCCTGAAGGCCATATCGCAGCTATCAAATATTCGCCAGAAAAAAATTGCTGCTTCTGGAATTATCCAATTAGATAGTAATAGTATGGTGCCCGGCACCCTGTTTATGCCCGGTGTAGATAGTACATATTATACCATTGATTATACGAATGCTTCATTAACCTGGCTCAAACCCTTTTTGAATGACAGCATCTCCATACAGTATCGAAGTTTTCCTTTTAGACTTGGCATGACTAAGCAACGATTTAGGTTTGATAGTATTCAAAATAATTTTATTCCTATACAGCCAACTATTGCCAGTAGGCAAAATAGGGATGAAGGCCTTTTTAATTTTGGTAAGCTCAACTATAATGGTAGCCTGGGCCGCAGTATAAGTGTGGGAAATAATCAGGATGCTGTTTTTAACTCGCAGTTAAACATGCAACTGAGTGGATATATAGGTGATAGTATTTTGCTGGCAGCTGCTATTACTGATAATAATATTCCAATACAGCCCGATGGCAATACACAGCAGCTCAATGAATTTGACCAAGTACTTCTACAGTTTAAAAAAGATACATGGAGTTTGGATTTGGGTGATATTGACCTGCGGCAAAGCAGCTCTCCTTTTCTAAGTTTTTATAAGCGCTTGCAAGGTGTCAACTGGCAGCAACAGTTGTTGAATACCGATAAAATAAAAACCAACATATTAGCCAGTGGTGCTATTGCCAAAGGTAGATTTACCAGAAATATTTTTCAGGGCTTGGAGGGAAATCAAGGGCCATATCGATTAACCGGAGCGAACAATGAATTATTTTTTGTAGTGCTGGCCAATACGGAAAAAGTTTTTATAGATGGTGTACAACTACAGCGTGGGGAAGATCAGGACTATGTCATCAACTACAACACAGCAGAGATCACCTTTACCCCAAAACAAATGATAACTAAAGACAAACGCATACAAGTAGAGTTTGAATATGCGGATCGCAACTATTTAAACACGCTGGTGTATGTAGCTACACAAACTGATATTGGTAGCAAAGTCAGTTTTGGTATTTCAGTTTTTAACCAGTCTGATGCAAGAAATTCGCCTATCAATCAAACCTTAGACAATGCACAAAAACAATTTCTTTCGGTTATAGGAGATAGTGTTCAAAATGCATTTTTTCCAAGTGCCATCAGAGATAGTTTTGATGTGAATAAGATTTTATACAGACAGCTTGATACGGCCTATAATGGCAGTGTATCCACCATCTATATGTATAGCAACAATGCGGACAGTATTTTATATCAATTGAGCTTTATAGAAACGGGAGTTAATAAGGGAAATTATATTCCTTTTTTCAATGCTACAAATGGCAAAGTATTTCAATGGGTACAACCTATAGCCGGAGTGCCACAGGGCAATTATGAACCGGCTATTTTATTGGTTACACCCAAGCAGCTCCGCATAGTGAGTGGAAATGTAAGGTGGCAATTGGATTCAAGTACACAAGTGCATTCATACATGGCGTATAGCAAAAATGATATCAATCGGTTTTCATCAGCGGATAAAAAAAATGATGATGGCATTGCTGCAAAAATGATGATACAACATAACAGACGATTATCCATTTTTAAAAAAGAAGATCAGCTACAGCTTAATTTGGGTTATGAATATGCAGGAGAAAATTTTAGAACAATAGAGCGTTTGCGCACTGTGGAATTTTATAGGGATTGGGGATTGAATTTTTTGCCAGCATTTGCTGCTGAAAAAATTCCTTCCGCAGAAATCATATTAAAAGACAGCAATACACATCTATTCAAGTACAAATATTCCTCTTACACAAGGGGTGATGGATATACTGGCAAACGCAATGAACTACTGCATGAAATCAATCTGCATGGATGGATGCTACAAACTCAACTACAACATACAAATTTTAGCACCAATTCTGAAAATGGATTTTTCTGGAAGCCTACAATTACCGTTTCAAAAACATTTGCACAGGTAAATAATATAAGTGCTGGTGGACAATACCTTATGGAGTATAATGAAAGCAGGTATAAAAATTCTGACAGCATTACTATGGCAAGTTTTGGCTTTGATGTGCTGACCGGTTGGATAAAAACTGATGCACAAAAACCCAATAAATTTGGCTTTACCTATTTTACAAGAAGTGATTTACTACCAATAGGAAAAGACTTGCTCCGAACGGACCGTAGTAGAAATTATACACTACAAGCAGAGCTCTTAGCAAACACAAATCACCAATGGCGTATCAGCTCTACCTACCGTGAGTTACGGTTGCTTACTACCACACCGGTATCAGGGTTAGTACCTGAAAAAACTTTGCTTGGTCGTACAGAATATACAGTAAGGGAATGGAATGGACTGCTCACCGGGCAAGCATTGTATGAAGCAGGCAGTGGACAAGAGCAGCGCAGAGATTTTAGCTATGTGGAAGTGCCGGCAGGTACAGGTCAATATGCATGGAATGACTATAACAATGATGGCATACAGCAGATTAATGAATTTGAGATAGCATTGTTTAGAGACCAAGCAACATTCATTCGCATATTTACACCAACCAATGAATTTATAAAAGCAAACTATACACAATTCAATTATGCCTTTACGCTTAATCCGGGAGTGTGGTATAAGCCTTCGGCTAATAAGAAACGAAGCCTGATTACAAGGTTTCAATTGCAAAGTTCGATACAGCGATTTATAAAAAAAGCTTCATCCAATAACCTTGCGTTGAATCCATTTAAAGGAAGCATTAATGATACAAACCTCATCAATTTGAGGTATGTTGTAAACAATACTTTATCCTACAATAGAAACTCTGCTGTGTGGGGTATTGACCTAACACAAGTACTAAATTATAATAAGTCTATTCTTACTTATGGTTTTGAAACACAGCAGCAAAGTACTTATACATTAAAAGGCAGAGTGAATATAGCCAAAGCCTATACCATAGAAGCCACACAAAAATTTGGAAATCTACAATTGACCACACCAAATTTTGCGAACAGAAATTACGAAATACAGACCATAGAATTGAATCCAAAATTGAGTTATATCAATGGTACTTTATTTCGCATATCCGGCATATATAGCTGGCAGCAAAAAAAGAATAATCAAGTATATGGTGGTGAGCAATCAATCAGCAGTAGCATAACCACAGAATTAAGATACAATGCCAGAAATAATACCGCTTTGATCGCAGGATTTACTTGGAATAATATTCAATACACAGGTCTTACAAACAGTGCAGTAAGTTATATCATGCTGGAGGGTTTGCTACCCGGCAATAACTATTTATGGAATTTAGGTTTTACTCGTCGCCTATTAAATAATCTTGAATTGTCCATTGAATATGAAGGCCGCAAACCCGGAGAAACAAGGGTCATACATACGGGTAGGGCCAGTATTAGGGCATTGTTATAAGCGTTCAAATTGTGATATATAAAAATGGGGCATGCAAGTCATGAAGTGCCGTATTCATTGGGTTTTAATGCATGGAGTACAAACAATTGATGTGCAAATATTGATATAAGACAATTCATTTTTTGGCTTATTCAATTGGAATGATGAGGTCAACAATGCACTTCTTCTCAGGGTGTTCATTAACATTATTATAATAAATTTCATAAGGATATCTGTCTGCTTTTTTGTAGCCATTTTCATTCATCCAAATAAACAAACTACTCCAAGACTGTTCAAATTCTTTTGGTTCTATAATAAAATGCCCCACAATATTTTTTCCCTGCTCAATTTTAGTAAAACCTACTTCACCATCTACAGCTACATGCTGGTCTGTTCTAATGCCAATACTCATTCTTACTTTATCTGCATCCGTTATCCTAAAGCTATCATGAAAAAGCCTGCATATATTAGTATTGGGCATAGAAAGCAGATTCTTTGGTGTGGCCCATTTCACTATTTTATAAAAGGCATTTTCTAAGCCATCCATACCAATTTGAGTTACATAAGCTAAGTTCATGACAGGCATCTCTTTTATTTCAATTTTTGCATTCATTTTTATCCAGTTTTTAAGACTTATAATATTGCAAAGGTATTCTTCAGAGATAAAATTATTTTGACCAATCTTGCTATTTGCTTTACCAATCTTGCTGAAATTATTCAAATTTGATTTACGAAACGCAGATGGACTCTGCCCATATATTTTTTTAAATGTTCTTGAAAATGTAGCGTCATTTTGAAAGCCATATTTATCAGCAATAGCACCAATACTATATTCCTTATGGTGCACTAACAGTAGTGCTGTTTGCTCTATTCTTTTTCTTGTGATATAGGCATTTAAAGTTTCGTTTGTGATGGCTTTAAACAATCTGTGTACATGAAATGGAGAATAAAATGCGATATTAGAAATAGTTTGTAATGACAATTCTGCATGCAAATTTTCCTCAATATATGTCAACACCGTATTGATTCTTCTTATATACTCTTCTTGCATTTTTTAGTGTATGTTTTTGAAACTATTTAAAAATAAATATCAAACTATAGCAATAATTTGGGGTCGTCATCTGAGGCATTTAAAATAACTGTGTATTTAAAATCTTTTGCTAATTGGTCGAGCACATATTCTTTTACAAAGTCATAAGCATGTGCAGAAGATTTTCGTAAAAGGTTTAAAAATTCGTCCTTGCTCATTTAGTGAAATCTTGGATTTACTACCACCAAGGTCAATCTGTCTAAAAACCAATTTTAAAAGTACAAGAATAAGAAAAAAAGGACCATCTTAATGCCCAATAGACGGCAGCTAAAATAAATGGGCCAATCATGCTATAAAAATTTGATGGGTTGAATTTGCACTCTATCCGATTCTGTATATCACCTCTATATACGTATCTGAAAATAAACATGAAAAAGTAGCTATTGTAGCCTCATAAAATAAAATGGGGCGTGCTTGGGCATTCCCCCATTAGGGGGCTAATCCAAATTTACTCCATAAGCTACTAATTAAATTCACTCCCCTCCGCTTAGGTCAACCTTACTCCAAAAATTACATAATACTATTGTATGCCCACTGCCATATACCACAATACTTCTGTTTGAATAAACAACAGCTCAAAAAAGAATTTGCCCAATTCTTATATGTATTCCTACACCTGCATTGAAAACCTTTTATTTGCAAGCCATATCTTTTATGAATAGAGCTCAGGTACTACAGGAAATAGCAAAAAATGAAATGTTTGACCTCCTGATTATTGGCGGAGGTGCCACCGGTCTTGGGGCTGCTTTGGACGCTGCTTCCCGAGGTTATACAGTCTGTCTTTTGGAAGCAAACGACTTTGCACAAGGCACCAGTAGCCGCTCTACTAAGTTAGTACATGGCGGAGTACGCTATTTGGCTCAAGGCAATATAAAATTAGTAAAAGAAGCCCTACAGGAAAGGGGTTGGTTAATGAACAATGCAGCTCATGTATGCAATGTGATGCCCTTTGTAGTACCGACATTTAGTTGGATGCAAAAAATGTATTATGGCAGTGGACTTACCCTCTATGATATGATGGCGGGCAAAAAATCTTTGGGTGCTACAAAATGGCTCAATAAAAAAAATACGATATCGCTGTTGCATGGCATTGCTTCTAAAAATCTGAGTGGTGGCATTTGCTACTACGATGGACAGTTTGATGATGCACGGCTGGCCATTGACATTGCCAGAACGGCCTATCGCCAAGGGGCAAGAATGCTCAACCATTGCAAGGTAACAGGGCTGATAAAAAAAATGGGAAAGCTTGTGGGTGTAGATGCTTATGATGCCATCAACAACACCGAAATACAAGTATATGGTAGAATGGTGATCAATGCTACCGGCGTTTTTGCAGATAGCATTATGCAAATGGATGAGGAGCAACATGAAGCCATAGTGAGCCCATCTCAAGGGGTGCATATTGTTGTAGACGCAGACCGTTTTCCCTGCGATGCTGCCATGATGATTCCTAAAACGGATGATGGCAGGGTACTGTTTGCCGTGCCTTGGTATGGCAAAATAATCATTGGTACTACAGATACTCCTGTTTCAAAAATAGAATACGAACCAAAGCCTCTGGATGAAGAAATTGACTACCTGATAGCACATGCCAATCGTTATTTTCGAAATGCAATTTCTAAAAAAGACATCCGTAGTAGTTTTGCAGGTTTAAGACCCTTGGTCAAACAAAAAGGCATAAAAAAAACTGCCCTACTCAATAGAGATCATACTATCATAGTATCTAAAAATAACTTAGTAACCGTAACGGGTGGCAAATGGACAACCTATAGAAAAATGGCAGAAGATGCTGTAAACAATGCTGTATTCGCCGGTAAGCTACCACAAGCAGATTGCATTACCCAACAATTACATATATCTGAGCCCGGTATTTCCATTACGGACAGTATGGAATATGATTATGAAACGGTACTGTATTTTATCCAACAGGAAATGGCCTGTACAGTAGAAGATATACTGAGTAGGCGGAGCAGGCTTTTATTATTGGATGCACATGCAGCCCTATCTGTCAGCAAACAAATAGCTACACACATGGCAGCCATTCTTGAAAAAGATGAACTTTGGATAATACAGCAGGAAAAGGAGTTTGCAGACATTGCACAGCAGCATATCATCAACTAAATAAATTATATGAATAGTATTACCGGAGAATTAATAGGTACATTTTTTTTGATAGTATTGGGTGATGGTGTTGTGGCAAATGTGATTTTAAACAAAACAAAAGGCAATGGTGCAGGCTTTTTAGCGGTTACATTTGGATGGGCCATAGCAGTTTTTGTAGGTGTGTATGCATCGGCGGCGGCAAGTGGTGCACATTTGAATCCGGCAGTTACAATAGCATTGGCATCGGCGGGCAAATTTGATTGGAATATTGTACCACTTTACATATTAGCTCAGTTTTGTGGAGCCATGCTTGGAGCATTAGTGGTATGGATTGCGTACAAACAACATTTTGATGCTACAGAAGATGCTGCTACAAAGCTGGCCGTATTCTGCACAGGTCCGGCAATACAAAATATATGGTATAATCTTACAACAGAAATAATAGGAACCTTTGCACTGGTGTTGGGTGTGCTTTTTATAACAGGACCTGCACAAAGTTTGGGGGCTTTAGATGCCCTACCGGTAGCATTGTTAGTACTGGGTATAGGATTGAGTTTGGGTGGCCCCACCGGCTATGCTATCAATCCAGCAAGAGATGCCGGACCACGCATAGTGCACAGCATTCTGCCCATTGCCAATAAAGGCAGTAGTCAATGGTCTTATGGATGGATACCTGTGGTGGGTCCCATTGCCGGAGGCTTAATAGCTGTATTTGTTTTTAATATGCTGCATGCATAGCCTGCGCTGCATTTAATCAAATATTAATTGAAGAATTAACTACGAAGATGTGGAGTAAAGCAATTAAAAAAATATTACTGTCAACTATCTGCATAGTTATACTGTTAGTAACTTGGGTTCTCATTTCAAACAAGGATTCGAAAGGTATGACCATACGACAGCAAATGCTTCGTGCATTTTATCCGGTACTCATGAAATTGCAAAAAGGCAAACAGCTCACAAAGCCTTCAAACGTAATCGTGCCACCCATTTCGTTCTATTCACTTTCAGCAGTGCTAAATAATGGAGATACTTTACATTTTGAAACCCTCCGTGGTAAAAAAGTACTAATTGTAAATACTGCCAGCGATTGTGGTTTTACCGGACAGTACAAAGAATTACAAGATTTATATGCCGCAGAGCGTAATGACTTAGTGATACTGGGTTTTCCTGCCAACGATTTTAAAGCACAAGAGAAGGGAACCAATGCCGACATTGCAGATTTTTGTAAAATGAATTATGGTGTTGAATTTCCTTTAATGCAAAAATCGACAGTAATCAAAGCTCTAAATCAAAACAAAGTATTTAGCTGGCTGAGCGATGCAAAACAAAATGGATGGTGTAGTAAAGCACCCGCTTGGAATTTTAGTAAATACCTCATTGACAGATCCGGAAATTTGACCCAATATTTTGATCCCTCTGTTGCTCCTTCCGGCAGCGTATTTATGGAAGCACTAAGATAAAATGGGGTGCATACACCAAAAAGTACCTTTCTTTTATTTTGAAATTTTTTGGTGCGCCTGTGGCGCAATATTACCCATATTTTTACCGCATGTATTTTGAGGAAAATATTTCGTTGAAGCCCTACAATACTTTTGGCATTGACAATAGTGCAAGATGGTTTGCAAGATTTGATACCATCAATTTGCTTGCTGAGCAATTGGCCTACATCCAACAAAAAAATAAATCAATATTGATACTGGGTGGTGGCAGCAATATTTTACTATCGAAAGATGTGGATGGATATGTATTAAAAAATGAACTACGAGGCATAGAACTTCTGTCTGAAAATGATACCCATTATTTTGTACGAGCAGCGGCTGGGGAAAACTGGCACCAATTTGTTTGCTGGTGTGTGGAGCGAAACTATGCAGGGCTTGAAAATCTCAGTTTGATACCCGGCAATTGTGGCGCAGGCCCCATGCAAAACATTGGTGCATATGGAGTGGAATTAAAAGATGTGTTTTACGAATTAACTGCATGGGATACACAGGATAAAAAATTAGTTCAGTTTACACATGCCGATTGTGCATTTGGATATAGAGAAAGCATATTTAAACATAAGCACAAAGGGCGATTTATCATTTGTAGCGTAACTTTTCAGCTAAATAAAAAGCCTATATTTAAAACAAGCTATGGTGCCATACAACAAGAGCTGGAGCGTATGGGAGTAGAAGGGCTAAGTATCAGCCATATTGCAAAAGCAGTCATTCAAATAAGGAGTAGTAAACTGCCTGATCCTGCCCTCACGGGCAATGCGGGTAGCTTCTTTAAAAACCCGGAGCTATCCATAGAAAATTCGAAAAAACTATTCGAAAAATTTCCTGATATACCACGCTATTCATTGCCCGAAGGGCGATATAAAATTCCTGCCGGATGGTTAATTGAACATTCTGGTCCACATGAAAATCAAAGTTGGAAGGGCTACCGAAATGGGGATGCAGGCTGCCATCCTCTGCAAGCATTGGTATTGGTGAATTATGGAAAAGCTACGGGCAATCAAATTTATTTTCTCAGTGAATCTATTCTTCAATCTGTGTATGAGAAATATGGAATTCTTTTGGAGCGTGAGGTCAATATTTTATAGATCATTTAGTTCCAATTGCAATATCTCTTTCCGCATTTAGTAAATCTATTTACCTGTATGCTTTGTCATTCATGCCAATAAGCTGCTCCTTTGCAAAAAAAATATGAAAAATACATTTATATTGCTGCTTTGTGTATTGCTATTTGCTTGCAAAAAAGAAAACTCCAATACGGACATTAACGATACCGATAAAAAAGCTGTTGTTGATAATTATGCATCCATAGCGGCAGCTTCTTATGAAGATAGTTATAATGCTGCATTAGTGCTGCAAGAAAAGATTGATGCATTCATTGCAAACCCCACAGCCACTGCTTTTGAGGCCTGTAAAAATGCATGGTTAGATGCACGCCTACCTTATGGACAAACAGAGGCTTATCGCTTTTATGGTGGCCCAATAGATGATGAAAATGGTCCGGAAGGACAGATTAATGCATGGCCTATGGATGAAAACTGGATTGACTATGTGCAATCTAATCCAAATACAGGAATCATCAACAACAGTATTGATTTTCCGGTGATTAATAAAGACATTTTAATCAATGCCAATGAAGATGGTAGCGAAACAAATATTGCTACCGGTTTTCATGCTATAGAATTTTTACTTTGGGGTCAGGATTTATCTGCATCTACTGCGGGTCAGCGGCCATACACAGACTATGTAACCGATGGAAGTGGTACGGCTTCCAATCAAGATCGTAGAAAGCAATATTTGCAAACAGTTACTGATTTATTGGTGGATGATTTATCCTATTTGGTAGGTGAGTGGCAAACAGGTGGCAGCTATAGAGACTATTTTACAAATACACTAAATGTAGATTCGGCCCTCACATTTATTGTGAGAGGTATTGGTAGTTTGTCCAAAGGTGAATTGGCTGGTGAGCGTATGACTGTGGCACTTACCAACCAAGATCAAGAAGATGAGCACAGCTGCTTTAGTGATAATACACACAATGATATTCGCATGAATTTTTCCGGAATTGATAATGTGTACAAAGGCATTTATGTTCGCACCAATGGTACAACTGTAAGTGGAAAAAGTATATCAGACCTTGTGGCCATAGCAAATGCTGCAAAAAATCAGGCAGTGCTGGATCAGCTGGCTGATGCACGTACAAAAGTGTTTGCAATCCCTGCTCCCTTTGATCAGCAGATTATTGGCGACCCGGGCAATTTGGTAACTGATGCCATAGATGCTCTACGCAGTTTATCTGATAAAATTGCAGATGCAGTATTTTCAATTGGAATAAGCATCAGCTTCTAAATGAAATCATGAAAAAAATATTTATAACGCTTTGTTCTATTACAACGTTTTATGTATGCACAGTATATATAAGTGCTTGTAATAAAAATGACGACAATACACTAAGGGCAGAGCCCAATGAAGAATATAGTGGTGGGCTAAATGCCACCACTTTTGATTTTGGCGAAAATGCCTTTGGCAATGAAGTGCCGGGCCTGAGCAATACACAATTAGATGCTTTTGTAGTAGGAAATTCTTTCTTTCGAAATAACTGGATTACGGCACCTGCATCTGCCACATCCAGAGATGGGTTGGGTGTGCTGTTTAATGCGTTGAGCTGTGGCAGTTGTCATGCTAAAGATGGCAGAGCTGCGCCACCACTTACTGCATCAGATCCGTTGAAGGGTTTATTATTTCGCCTAAGCATACCCGGCTTAGCTTCAAATGGTGGGCCTTTGGCGGAGCCAAATTATGGTGGGCAACTCAATAATTTATCCATACAAGGGGTAACGCCAGAAGGCAATGTGTCTGTGTCCTATACAGAAGTAAAAGGGAGCTATCCAGATGGTACTGAGTACTCACTTAGGCAGCCTGTTTATACTTTTATCAACTTGGGCTATGGTGCATTGCATGGCAATGTTTTGTATTCTCCACGTATTGCAAATCAGGTTATGGGTCTGGGATTATTGGAATCCATTCCTGAAAGTAGTCTGCTGGCAGCTGTGGATGAGTTAGATAGAGATGGTGACAACATCAGTGGCAGAGCAAATATGGTATGGAGTGAAGAAAAACAGGCCACAGTAATGGGCCGCTTTGGATGGAAAGCAAATCAACCGGACTTAGCACAGCAAACAGCAGGTGCATTCTTGGGAGATATAGGTATAACCAATCCATTGTTTACCAATGAAAATCTCACAGCTATACAAGCAGCTCAATACTCCATGCTACCAAATGGTGGTAGCCCCGAAATAGAGGCTGATGATTTGGATAGAGTAGTTACCTATATGCGCTTACTGGCAGTGCCCGGCAGGAGAAGTGTAAGTGACCCCACTGTTCTTGAAGGCAAACAATTATTCTTCAAATCAAATTGTACTGCATGCCACACCCCGTCTTTTAAAACAGTAAGTGCCACTGAGCAATTAAATAATCAGCAAATACGTCCATATACTGATTTACTGCTGCACGATATGGGTGCTGCCCTTGCAGATGGCAGACCAGATTTTTTGGCAGATGGAAATGAATGGCGTACACCACCACTTTGGGGTATTGGATTAATTAAAACGGTAAATGGTCATACCTCATTATTGCATGATGGAAGAGCAAGAAACATTGAAGAAGCTATACTATGGCATGGAGGTGAAGCAAGTAAAAGTAAGGAAATATATATGCGCCTTTCGGCGAATGAAAGAGCGAGTGTGATTCGATTTTTGGAAACGCTATAAACTAATTTTTTAGCTCACGGTCCTTTACCAGCCGCCACTGGCACCACCACCACCACTGCTGCCGCCACCAAAACCACCAAAACCACCACCGCCGCCGCCACCGGACCAGCCACCGCCGCCGCCTCCACCTATCCAAATGGGAGGTATGTTGTTCCAACCACGATAGCCTCTTCTGCTCATCATGCCGCCGCCACGGCCACCACCACGGCCTGCAACCATGAGTATAATAATGAGGATAATGATAAAGACCAGTAATGAAATACCATCTCCTCCTTCCTCTCTTTGTCTCTTTACTTTATACTCTCCTACAGCTGCCGCTGCCAATGCATCAACTGCACCATCCAAACCAGCATAAAAATTTCCTTCTTTAAAACGCGGGGTTATGATATTGTCTATAATATCATTTGCAGTTATATCCGGAATGGCACCTTCTAATCCATAGCCCACTTCTATGCGGATACGCCTTTCATTTGGAGCCACCAAAATCAGCACCCCATTGTTGGTTTTCTTATTTCCGATTTTCCAATCTCTGAATAATTTGTTGGCATAGTCAGCCACATCATATCCATTGAGCGATTGTACAGTAACAATAGCAATCTGGTTGCTACTGCTATCATCCAATGCCACTAATTTTTCTTCTAATATTTCAGCCTGTTGTATAGACAATATAGATGCCTTGTCTGTAACTAAACGTGGAGGGTTTGGTACAGGTAAAATATCCTGTGTAAAGCTTTTTATAAAACTCATACACAGGATATAAATGAAGAATACTCTTTTCATTGTAAAATTTATGCCGCTTGATGCTGTTTACTTTCCAAATACAATTTCATCAGGCAGCTCATTGCGGTCTGTTGTTTTTTCATAAGGAAAATGATGCGCCAGAGATTCGCCAATCTCTTTTACCACCTGTTCTATTCCTTCTGCTATGTTGTCATTTGAAAACCGATGAATCATGTAGTGTACAGCATTGTTCCAGAAGGCTATGCCCGTTTTTTCGTATATGCCTTCATCACCAAATACGGCCACTTGTTTATCTCTAATAGCCACATATACCAGCACACCATTTCTATGAGCCGTTTGATCCATTTTAAGACTGAAAAATATTTCCGAAGCCCTGTCCAAAGCATCCACAAAGCTACATTTGCTCTCTACAAATACCCGTACTTCACCACTGGTTTGTCTTTCTGCATTTTTAATGGCAGATACAATGGCTTTATTTTCTGATTCAGTAAAAAATTGAACCGGTTTCTTTCTAAACAACATGATGAAATGTGCTGCTATTATTTTATATCAAAATTGATGTCGGGTGCTTTTTCACTGCCTGCATCTGCTTTGTAGTATGCTTTTTCTTTGAATCCGAATATGGATGCAAAAATATTATTGGGTACTTTTTTTACGGAAAGGTTATACGTATTTACAGCAGAATTATAATCTTGTCTCGCAATGTTTATCCTGTTTTCAGTACCTTCTATTTGCACCTGAAAATCTTGAAAAGCTTTTGTTGTTTTCAAATCGGGATATGCCTCTGCCACTGCCATCAGTCTGCTAAATGAGCCCTGAAGTTGATTTTGCGCAGCAAGATATTTTTCCAATGTAGCGGGGTCATTGATATCTACCTTTATACTTGTAGCATTTGCCCTTGCTTCTAAAACCTCTTTTAAAGTTGATTTTTCAAAATTAGCAGAGCCCTCAATCGTTTTTATCACACTGTTGTACAGGTCAGTTCTGCGTTGATAGTTGGTTTCCACATTGCTCCACACTTTTTTTACATCCTGATCTCCGGTTACAAGACCATTATAGCTATTACAGCCACATCCTGCCAGTATCAGTATAAAAAATAAAATGCCGATGATGCCAAAATTTTTTGTTTTCATTTATTTACTTTTTTAATGAAAGTGAAATTATGTTTGAATAAGGGTACAAATATATATGGACTACATAACAAATGATTGATGCCTGATAAACGGGTAAAATCCATTGTAAAGGGCGCAGCGCTCATATCAGTTTATTTTGAATGCCAAATCATGTATTCCGATGGAAATAATTATGTCTGGCCAAGTCTCGAATGATCATAAACCTGGCTCAACCGGAAGCACATCTGTATCGGCCCATTTTTGTTGGTTGAGTAGGAAAATATTTGCATGGTAGGTCAGTTGCATAGCAAATGGATTTTTAACCGTAAGCATCGTCACTTCATGTACTTTTTTTCTAATAGACAGGGTAAAACTGATTGTAGGTATTATGGCAGGATTCTTAATTTCATTTACTGCTTTTATGCTTTTAATATTACCATTCTCTTGCATTACTTCAATATAAACTGCTTCACCAGCATAAAGCTGAATGGTGTTGTTAGGAAGCACCTAAGGAATGGCCGTTATGTCTTATTCATAAGAGTTTTTCTTGTCAACAGGAACTATTAACTTGTAGGAGCTACGATAAAGTTGTGTTGTGTCTTGCCCTTACGAAGACACTGAAATTGTAATGCATAGGATTGTTCTAAAAAAGAAATTGCTCATGGATGTATGTTTTAAAATTGTGAAAACACAAAGGCTTGGCATTGAATAGGATTGTGAGTGCTGTCTGTAGCCAACCAAACTTGATTATTGAAATATTGTTGATTTTTTGTTGATGTCCCAAAAGTTATATAGATAAGCTCTAATTAGAGACGAAATAATGGCACAAATGATATTTATAATGTTGTTTTTCTATTCTAACCAAACTTAAGGCAATGGCCCAAACAATGATTTTTTTGCTTCGTTTCACTCGCAATGATTGTCCGTGCTTGAGCATTGCCCGTAGGGCGAAATTGTATCATTGACAATGCATCAATAAACATTGTTGAATTCGTCTATGGATTGCCTGATTTTTTTGGAAAACCCTCCACTACTGTTAGGAATAAAAACGGACGATTACATAGGTAACTTATTAAAAAGAAAATCACCCGCCAAAACGGGTGACTCAAAAAAAATATCATTTAAAAATAATATACTGTTGATGGCTATCCATTCCCTTTTATGGCTGCAATGCCGGGTAACACTTTACCTTCAAAATATTCTAACATGGCTCCACCGCCGGTGCTTACATAGCTAACTTTACTGGTGTATCCAAACTTATTTACAGCGGCCACACTATCTCCACCGCCTACTAAAGAAAACGCACCCATAGAGGTACTTTCTGCAACTGCATCGGCTATTGCTTTTGTGCCAGCTTGAAAAGCTTCCATTTCAAAAACACCCATAGGGCCATTCCATAAAATTGTTTTGGATTTGCGCAGCACTTCCGAAAAAATGCCGCATGCTTTTGGGCCAATATCGAGACCCATCCATCCATCCGGTATGGCATCGCTCATGCCAGTTTTTGTGGTGGCATCTGAGGCAAACTTATCTGCATATACAGAATCTTCCGGAAGGTGTATGCTCACTCCTTTTTCAATTGCTTTTTGTAAAATGATGCGTGCAGTATCTAAGCGATCTTCTTCACAAAGAGAATTGCCAATTTTGCCACCTCTTGCTTTCATAAAGGTATATGCCATGCCACCACCGATGATGATGTCTGTGGCACGATTGAGCAAATTTTCCAGTATGAGAATTTTATCGCTCACTTTGGCTCCGCCAATGATGGCTGTAAATGGTTTTTCAGCCGCATGCAATACTTTTTCTGCGCTACTTACTTCTCCTTCCATCAGCAAGCCAAACATGCGGTGTGAGGGTTCAAAAAATTCGGCAATAATTGCTGTGCTGGCATGTGCTCTATGGGCTGTGCCAAATGCATCATTGATATATACATTTCCCAATTCTGCCAGCTTTTCTGCAAATGCACGGTCACCTTTTTCTTCCTCTTTGTAAAAGCGTAGATTTTCCAGTACCAGCACTTCGCCGGGTTCTATGGTTTGTGCTTTTAAAAATGCTTCATTGCCAATACAATCTGCTGCAAATGATACGGGCACATGCACATGGTGCTCATGTGCAAAGTCATTGAGCAAGGCATGCAAATGATCTACAATATGCTTTAAAGAATATTTATCTTCTGGTCCATCTTTTGGCCTACCGAGATGACTCATGAGTATAACACTACCGCCATCGGTTAATATTTTTTTTATGGTTGGTAGGGCTGCCCTTATCCTTGTATCGTCTGTAATGGCAAGGGTTTGCTTATCTAAGGGCACATTAAAATCAACACGAATTAATACTTTATGACCTTCAAAAATAAAATCACTAAACTGACTCATAGAATTTTTTTTCAAATATAAAAGAAATAAAAAACCGCAGCATCATACTGCGGTTAATATGTAATAGGATTACAAATTATTTGCTGATTAGTCCGGCAAAGTAATGTACTGTTCTTACCAATTGGCTTACATAACTCATTTCGTTATCATACCAGGATACAGTACGTACCAATTGTGTATCGCCTACGGTTTGTACACGTGTTTGTGTGCCATCGAAAAGTGAACCGTAAGAAATGCCAATTATATCGCTGCTTACTAATTCATCTTCGGTATAGCCAAAACTATCGTTGGCAGCGGCTTTCATAGCTGTATTTATTTCTTCTACCGTTACTTTTTTACCAAGTACAACAGTGAGCTCTGTAAGTGATCCTGTAAGGGTAGGTACCCTTTGTGCAGAACCATCTAATTTACCTTTGAGGCTTGGTAGTACTAAACCAATTGCCTTAGCGGCACCTGTGCTGTTTGGTACAATATTTTGGGCTGCGGCACGTGCTCTGCGCAAATCACCTTTTGGATGTGGTGCATCCTGCGTGTTTTGATCATTGGTATAAGCATGCACGGTTGTCATTAAACCATTTACTAAACCAAAACTGTCTTCAAGTACTTTAGCCATTGGGGCCAAGCAGTTTGTAGTACAACTTGCACAGCTGATTACGGTTTCTGAACCGTCTAAAATATTATGATTTACATTGAATACAATGGTTTTTAAATCGCCGGTGGCGGGTGCGGAAATAACTACACGCTTAGCACCTGCAGCAATATGTGCTTCCGCTTTTTCCTTATCAGTGAAAAAACCCGTGCACTCTAATACCACATCTACATCATGCTGTCCCCAAGGTATATCAGCAGGATTTCTTTGTGCATATATTTTTACTTCATCGCCATTTACTACTACCGCATTGTCAGTAGCAGAAACAGTAGCATCAAATCTGCCTTGTGCACTGTCATATTTTAATAAATGGGCTAATACTTTTGGGCTGGTAAGATCGTTGATGGCCACTACATCAATACCTTGCATATTGTATATCTGGCGATATACTAAACGGCCAATGCGGCCAAATCCATTAATGGCAACTTTTACTGTACTCATTTGATTAAACAATTTTTTGAAAATAAAAGAAAAAATAAAGAGCGGCGCAAAAGTAATAGTATTGAAAGATATCTGCAAACGATAGAAGCACTGTTTCATATCTCATAAATATTTTGCTGGCGCAATATGTTAGAGATTATCTGCGAAAAAATTGAAATAACTTAGAGATTCTGTTTACAAAATGTTAATCCACTTTATATTGCACAGCATTAAAACGTCAATAAATGGAGGAAAACTTCAACCCCGAATTGCTGGATGCTGCTGCTGAATTGTCGGCTGAAAATCCAGAAAAATCATACCAGATTGCCTTTACTGGAAATGGTATTACTTTATTTAAAATTAGTATTGTAAATCTTATACTTACTATAGTTACATTGGGTTTATATTACCCATGGGCAAAAGCGACATCGCTCAGTTATTTGTATAGTAAAAGTACTTTAGAAATGGAACCTTTTGCATTTTCTGGTACTGGTAAAGAAATGTTTGTAGGATTTATAAGGGCGTTTTTGATTTTGATTGGTATAGTGTGTATCTACACATATATATCATATTCAGGTTATCCCTTTCCTGCTTTTTTATTTTATATTACAGCATTAGGGTTTATCATTCCGTTTGCCATACATGGTTCATTAAAGTACCGTAGTGCTAAGTCAAGCTGGCGTGGTATAAGGTTTGGCTATACTGGGGATAGGAATGAACTCTTGAAATTGTGTATTAAAGGGTTCCTCTATACTATATTTTCTTTTGGGCTTTATGCAGCATGGTTTGTAACCAATATTCGTCAATATGTACTGGGTCATCTTAAAATGGGAAATGCTGAATTTGAATTTAAAGGAGATGGCACAGATTATTTTGTTATCAATTTTAAAGGCTATTTTTTGACAATTTTTACCCTTGGTATTTATTCTTTCTGGTGGCAAAAAGACAGGTTTCAATTTTTTGTTGACAATATAAGACTAAAGCATCATGAGGATAAGGTGGTGTTTAGAAGTAACGCCACCGGTGGAGATTTTTTCGGATTGATTATTGTCAACGCCCTTATCCTTTTTTTTACTTTAGGATTGGGTTTTCCCTGGGTCATTATTCGCAACCTTGAATTTGGGTGCAGGCATATTGAATTGAATGGAAATATAAATTTAGATCAGCTACAGCAAGAGCAAGGAGACTACTCAGATGCCACTGGTGCGGATATGGGAGATCTTTTAGACTTTGGTTTTACATTCTAATGTTATGAGTGATTTATATGAAGCTTTGTTTTATGATGGCATTCAGTCAAAACCACATCCAGTATATATCAACTATAGCTATGGCAATGTGCGTGTGTTTGACTATCAAAATAATTTGATTGCGGAGCAAGTACTCCAGCAAGCTACCGTATCAGAAACTGCGGGTCAATTATATGTATATCTGAATGCCCAGAAAACATCTTTTGTTGTATTGCCACCGGCACATCCACTCATCAAAATACTACAAGCAGAAAATAAAGTAAATGACAGCAGTTGGTTTGCAAAACTGATGCGGCAAAAAATCTTACTACTTGCTTCAATCATTTTACTTTTGGGCATTGGATTGTATTGTTTTTCCATATTTGTATTACCCAATATTGCATTAGCTCTCATTACACCAAAACAAGAGTCCAAAATTGGTAGGCAGTTTTTTGATGCTTATATGCAAAGTAAATCAATAGACAGCAATGCCACTGTTTATCTGCAAAAATTTGCAGACAATATGCACCTTACAGACAAGTACCAACTGCATGCTTATGTGGTGTATGATACAGAAGTAAATGCATTTGCATTGCCCGGAGGGTATATCATAGTAAATACTGGCATTTTAAAAAAAATGAAAAGCTATGAAGAGTTGGCAGCATTGCTGGGTCATGAAGTTACACATATCAATGAAAGGCATAGTTTGAAGAGTATGCTTGGAAGTATTTCTGCCAGTATTTTTTTGAGTATTATTAGTGGAGATGCCTCCGGCATTACTGCATTTTTGGTAAACAATGCAGAACAACTCAGGCAGTTGTCATTTTCAAGAAAATTAGAACAACAAGCAGATGATGCATCCATAGAAATTATGATAAAGAATGATATAAATCCACGAGGTATGATATCATTAATGAAAAGATTGCAGGAAGAAGAAGCGATAAAAGTACCGGAGTTGTTAAGTTCTCATCCGCTTACAGAAGATAGAATTGCCAATGCAAAAACAAAAACTGCAGCATTTGTCAATAGAAAATTTGAAACCAGAAAAGACTTAGAAAAAGCATGGGTTAGTATGCTGAAATAAATAGGTACAACCTATTTCTCTTTATAGAAAAATTAATTTTATGTAAAATTCATGCTTGATAGGTGAGTATAAAATAAGTCTGCACATTTTCTTGTATCGTATTTGTCAAAGGCTATTTTTGTGCGCTGAAAAAAAAGATACATGGTAGATGTAATATTGGGTTTGCAATGGGGTGATGAAGGCAAAGGTAAAATAGTAGATTATTTTGCACAACACTATGATATCATTGCCAGGTTTCAAGGTGGGCCAAATGCAGGACACACTTTGTATGTGGATGGAAAAAAAATAGTATTACATCAAATACCGAGTGGTATCTTTCATCAAAACACCATGAACATTATTGGTAATGGAGTTGTGCTGGATCCGGTTACACTAAAAAGGGAATGTGATACAGTGGCATCGTTTGGTATAGATGTGCGGAATAATTTATTCATCTCACAGCGTACCAACATTATTGTACCTACTCATAGGGCTTTGGACAAAGCGAGTGAGCAATCTAAAGGTGATAGCAAGATCGGTTCTACATTAAAAGGTATAGGGCCATCTTATATGGATAAGACTGGCAGGAATGCATTGAGGGTGGGAGATATTTTAGATAAATCATTTACAACTCAATATATAAAGCTCCGATTGAAGCATCAAAAGCTGTTGGATAATTTTCATTTTATTGAAGATATATCCGCATGGGAAGAGGAGTTTTTTGAAGCCATAGAATTTTTGAGAACACTAAATATTGTAAACGGGGAATATTATATCAATAATGAATTGAGTGCCGGAAAAAAAGTATTGGCAGAAGGTGCTCAAGGTTCAATGCTTGATATAGATTTTGGCACTTTCCCTTTTGTAACTTCATCAAGTACTATTTCAGCAGGTGTGTGTACAGGATTGGGAGTAGCACCGCAAAAGATTAGAGAAGTAATGGGTGTAACAAAAGCCTATTGTACACGTGTAGGAAGTGGCCCTTTTCCTACAGAGCTAGAAGATACCATTGGTGAGCAGCTACGCAGCATTGGCAATGAATTTGGTGCTACAACCGGCAGACCAAGACGATGCGGCTGGATTGATTTGGTAGCATTAAAATATGCTTGTATGCTGAACGGTGTAACACAGGTTGTAATGACAAAAGCAGATGTGCTCGATCATTTTGAAGAACTAAAAGTGTGTACCGCTTATGACATACATGGTAATACTACAACAGAAGTACCTTTTCAATTGAACAAATTGCCCATTATTCCTCAGTTGCAATCATTTGCCGGATGGCATACTGACACCACTGCAATAAAGGAAAAAACAAATATGCCTGCGGCGATGAATACCTATATTGATTTCTTCAACCAGTTTGTAAACGCTCCGGTAAAATATGTTTCAAATGGCCCGGGTAGAGACCAGATCATTCCACTTTAAAAATAAAAATAAAAAAATATTTTGCAGTTTAAAAAAGTAAACGAAAATTTACACTGCTAATTACATTTCGTATGACGTCCAAAAAAGAGCAAAAACAGAATAAGAAAGATTTTCATGATAGTGATGAAAATAAAAAATTGTCAAAACAAAAAAAATCATCTGACAGTGATGAAGAAGATGATGATGATGGTTTTTTAGATGATGATGCAGATTTATCAACTCCAAAAGGTAAAGCCACAAAGTCTTCCGAATCAAAATCAGTAAGTGCTAATGATGACGATGATGATGAAATAGAAGAGGAAGTAGATGAATGGGAAAAAAACGAAGAAGAAGAAAATTGGGATCCTGATTTTGATGAGTTTGATGTACCCAGATCAAAGGGTGGAAAATCAACAGGAAAGAAAGATAAAGATGATGATGATTTCAAGTTTGATGATGATATGAAAGAATTTGATATGTACAATGATTCCTATGGCGGGGATGATGAGGATGACGATTTTTAAGTTGATGTATATTTCTTGAAAAGACAGACAAAAGAATTCTATTGCACACAGCCATTGCTGTTTAAACAAAAAATGCTGAGCTGGATAAACTCCTTCAGCATTTTTTGTTTTATGGATTCAAATAACTACGTTGATAAAATTGGCAAGTATGACTTTATAGCATCAGCAGGACAAAAAAGTGTATGGAGTGCTGATTCTTTGCACCTTAAATCTCCACAACAGTATATTGACTCTATAGAAGACTGGGCATTTGGACATTTCAATTTTGAATGGCAACACAATCAATTTGGATTGACAAATAGACCTGCGGACAGTGCAGGATTTTCTACAGCATGCCTATTTCAGCCGGAGCACATTATTTATTGTATTGGTAATAAAATTACAATTCTATCTGTATCCGACACACCGGAATCAATATATGAAACTATTGATTTTTGTAAAGCTTATTCGGGCAAAACCAATATCAATACATCTATTGAACTCATTGCTGCTACAAGCAAAAATGAATATCTGGAAACTGTGATTGATTTGCAAAATCATATTAGAAGAGGTGATTGTTATGAAATAAATTATTGTATTGAGTTTTCTACACACGAATTGAAAATAGATGCACTATCTATTTATCAAAAACTATCAAAACTTTCACCTGCACCCATGAGTTGTTTGTATAGAAATGGCAGTGCCTGGTTAATATGTAGTAGTCCCGAAAGGTTTATAGCAAAAAGGGAAACAACAATTTTTTCTCAACCCATTAAAGGAACTATAAAGCGAAATATTTCTGATATTCAAGATGATGAACTATTAAAAACAACACTTCTCGAAAGCGTCAAAAATAAAATCGAAAATGTAATGATTGTTGATTTGGTACGCAATGATTTTAGTAAAATTTGTAAAGAGGGAAGTGTAGAAGTAATGGAAAAATTTGGCATATACTCCTTTGCTCAAGTGCATCAAATGATATCAACAATTAAAGGTACTGTGAGTAGAGATATAGCATTTACCCATATCATGCAGTCCTGTTTTCCAATGGGATCTATGACAGGAGCGCCAAAGAAAAGGGTGCTGGAGCTTGTGCATCAATATGAATCATCAAGTAGAGGTATTTTTTCGGGATCTGTTGGTTATATAGGTCCAGATAATGATTTTGACTGGAATGTGGTTATAAGAAGCATTATGTATAACGATCAGAGCGGATATTTAGGATATAAAGTTGGTGGTGGTATTACATTTCAATCTGATCCAATACAGGAATATGAAGAATGTATGTTAAAAGCATTGGCACTACAAAAGGTTTTAAGTAGTGAGTAGCAATATAAAATTACTTGTGAATTATTTTCCTGTTGAAGGCACCTGACTGTTTGCATTATTTAGCAGCAAATCAACACTTTCTTTCAGCAACTCAAGTTTCTTAGCCTGAAATAGTTCAATTTTTTCAGCAGGCAATCTCAAAGGATATATTTCGCCGGAAGCAAGTTTTTCATCCATGCTGGGATTAAGTTGATTAAAATCAGCAATATCCATAGTCATTTTATTGGCTACAACAATGGAATTGTATTTACCATAAATATTTAATGTGGCTGTATTTTCTTCGAGTGTGGCCAGCAATGGATTTTCTTCTGGATTTGAATAAGGATTGATAGCAGCATATCCTCCTCCCCAAGTACCATTTGTACCATCTCCTTCAAAGAAATAATGTACTGCAATAAATTTTTTTACATGATTTCTGGTTTCTTCTGGCAGAAAATATTGCAGTTGCCAAAAACTTTTACTTCCAGATTTTTTCATGGCCCTTTGCACACCACCTGGGCCACAATTATATGCAGCTATTACCAATAACCAATCATTAAATTGCCCGTACAACTGCTTCATATATTTAGCAGCAGCATAAGTACTCTTTACGTAGTCTAATCTTTCGTCATAACCTCCACTTACATAGAGTCCCATTTCTCGGGCTAAGTCAGGCATCAATTGCCAAGGGCCTACTGCTCCCACCCTACTTAATGCTGTATTTTGCAAATTACTTTCAATAACGGATAAATATTTTAACTGTAAGGGTAGATTGTATTGTAATAAAATTCTGTCGTACAAATTAAAGTAAGGTCGGCCCCATACCTTCATTGCACCATAAAGCTTTGTTCTGGTTTTCAGATGATCCTGAACAAATGAAACCATAGAAGGATGAATTTCATTTTGCGCAAGCAACCCATAATAAGAAGATGTAAAATTATTTGCTGATGTAGATTGCTGTCCTAATAAACTCTTAAAAATTTTTGTACTATCTTTTGCTTTTGTGGTATCTGTTAATATTATTTCTGCACTGAAATTGTTTGCGTAAGCAGAACAACTAAAACAAAAAACAGCCACACACAGGGTCAAACCCTTTTGTATCCAGCTACTTAAAATTCTATGTGTACTAAAAAGATTCATTGCCATTCTGATTGATTTTCAGAAACATATATTAATAATGCTTCATCATATAATCTGCAAACTGGAGCAAAACTAACTCATTTTCTGCATTAGACATGGCCTGCATGCCAAAAGGCATGCCATTTTCATGTTTGAATAATGGAATACTGATAGCGGGAATACCTGTTAAATTGGCAAATACTGTATAAATATCAGCAATATACATTTCAACCGGATTTGTGGATTTAGAACCAATATCAAAAGCAGTTGATGGCGAAACCGGTGAAATAATTATATCGTGATGTTGAAATATTTCTTCCGTTTGATTTTTTAATAATCGCCTCACCTGTTGGGCTTTTGTAAAATATGCATCATAAAAACCCTCACTCAGTACAAATGTGCCGAGCATGATTCTTCTTTTTACTTCTTTCCCAAATCCCAGGGTTCTGTTATTGATATATAATGAACTAAGATCTGCATTTGTTGGGTTGGTATGAAAGCCATATCGAATGCCATCAAATCTGGAAAGATTGCTGGATGCTTCTGCTGTAGTGAGTGTATAATATGCCGGAACAATATACTCCAGTAGATTAAATGATACCGGAGTTACGGTGTGCCCATCCATTTTAAGTTTATGGATAGCGTCTAAAATGTTCTGCCGAATGGTTGTATCTAAGGAAGGATGTGAAAGTGTTTCTGGAAAATAAGCTATACTTAATTTTTCCTGATTCATTTTTAGCAGTGGAGACAATTCCCTTTGTTTTTCCTGAATACAGGTACTATCAAATTCATCTGGTCCGGAAATCGTATCAAATACTAATGCTACATCGGAAACAGTTGCAGCTAAAATCCCAATCTGATCAAAGGAGGAAGCATAAGCCACTAATCCTTGTCTTGAAATGCTACCATAGGTTGGCTTTAGTCCAATACAACCACAAAAATCAGCAGGCTGGCGTACTGAGCCTCCTGTATCACTACCTAAGCTAACCATGCAAAGAGATGCTTGTATTGAAACTGCTGATCCGCCGGAAGACCCTCCTGATACTTTCTGTTGATCTGCGGCATTTTTTACAGGACCGTAAATAGAATTTTCATTGCTGCTTCCCATAGCAAACTCATCACAGTTTTGTCTGCCGATAATGACTGCGCCGGCTTCCAGTAATTTTTCCACGACGGTTGCATTATACACTGAAGCATACCCTTCAAGCATTTTTGAACCTGCGGTTAATGCATGACCACTATAACTGATTACATCTTTTATACCTACTATTACTCCATGAAGCTTACCAATGAGTTTGCCTGTTTTCGCAAAATAATCATCTAAAAAAATGGCCCGTTGGGCAGCATCGTCAAATACTTCTATAAAAGCATTGATGTGGGAATGAGATTCAATCCTGTTACGATACCAGATTACTGCATTAGAAACAGTTGCTGTTCCTGAAATTATTGCAGCCTGATATGATTCTACATTTTTATATGGAAACAAACTATTGTTTCTGAGTGGTGATGGGGAAGAATTGTAAAATGGCTATTTAGAATCGGAATGGCCCGAGTTAGCATCTTTATCGTTCATGCCTTCTTCTAACTCTTTTTTTACATTATTTTTTGCATCATTAAACTCTCTGATTCCTTTTCCAAGGCCACGCATAAATTCAGGTATTTTGCGTCCACCAAAAAGCACTAGCACTACAACTGCAATAAGAAGTATTTCCTGAAATCCTAAGTTTCCCATAACATTTTTTTTAAAATGTGAAATGCAAAAATAACTCTTAAACAAATTGATAATGTATTCCGCAGGAAAAATAAAAAGGCCATCCAATGGATGACCTTTCAAAAATTGTATTCTAAGATTATCTTCTCTTTTCCTTGATACGTGCACTCTTACCACTACGCTCTCTGAGATAAAACAGTTTGGCACGACGTACCTTTCCGACCTTATTGAGCACTACTGATTCAACATTTGGAGAGAAAAAAGGAAAAAGACGCTCTACACCCACATTGTCAGAAATTTTTCTAACAGTAAATGTAGCAGTAGCTCCCTGACCTTGTATTTTTATTACATCACCACGAAAACTCTGTATTCTTTCCTTACCACCTTCAATAATTTTATAATTCACAGTTACATTATCCCCTGCCTTGAAGCGTGGAAGTTCTTTACTTGCTGTAAGCTGATCATGAACAAATTTAACGGCCAGATTCATAATTCTATTTTTAGAGGCGGCAAATTTAGAGGTATCTGCCTAATTACTGAAATTATTCTATCAATTTTTTTATCGTGCTACGTTTACAGCCCTCTTTTCACGGATTACTGTAACTTTTATTTGACCCGGATAAGTCATTTCATTTTGAATTTTCTGGGCTATCTCAAAACTGAGCTTATCACTATCACTATCGGATACTTTTTCGGACTCTACAATAACCCGGAGCTCTCTTCCCGCCTGTATGGCATAAGCTTTTTCTACTCCTTGAAAAGCAAGCGCCATTCCTTCAAGTTCTTTAATTCTTTGGAGATATTGCTGCATCATTTCTCTCCTTGCACCCGGTCTTGCACCACTTATGGCATCACAGGATTGTACTATGGGAGAAATAACATATTGCATTTCCATTTCATCGTGATGGGCTCCTATGGCATTTACCACAGCGGGGTTTTCGCCATATTTCTCAGCCCATTTTGCGCCTAATAATGCATGGCTCAGTTCAGATTCCTCATCTGGCACTTTTCCAATATCATGCAGTAAACCGGCTCGTTTTGCCAGTTTTACATTTAGCCCAAGTTCCGCAGCCATAGTAGCACAGAGATTGGCTACTTCTCGGCTATGCATCAATAAATTTTGACCATACGATGAACGAAATCGCATGCGCCCAACTATTCTTACTAATTCTTTGTGAAGCCCATGAATACCAAGTTCAATAATGGTACGCTCTCCTATTTCCATTACCTGATCGTCTAATTGACGGCGTGTTCTTTCCACCACTTCTTCAATACGTGCCGGGTGAATACGACCATCGGATACCAAGCGTTGTAAGCTAAGCCGGGCAAGTTCTCTACGCAGTGGGTCATAGCAAGAGAGTAGAATTGCTTCTGGGGTATCATCTACAATTAAATCAACACCTGTAGCTGCTTCAATCGTACGGATATTTCTTCCTTCCCTGCCAATTATCTGACCCTTGATTTCATCTGATTCTAAATTGAAAACATTTACTGTGTTTTCAATTGTTTGTTCAGCGGCAGTACGTTGTATGGTTTGAATAACAATTTTTCGGGCTTCTTTATTTGCCTTTTGCTTAGCTTCTTCTAAAATTTCCTGTTGTATAACTAAAGCCTTTGTATTTGCCTCTTGCCTTAGGCTTTCAATCAATTGATTTTTTGCTTCATCTGCTGTAAGTCCGGCCACTTTTTCTAACCTCCTGATATGCTCCTCTTGATGTTTTTCAAGCTCTGTACGTTTAGTATTTACTACCTCTATTTGCTTATTGAGGTTATCTTTTATAGCTTCATTTTCTTTTACTTGCCTGTCTAAAGCAGCATCTTTTTGATTGAGGTTTATTTCCTTTTGCTTGATTCTATTTTCCCAATCACTTATTTTTCTATTTCTTTCATTTACCTCTTTTTCATGTTCCCCTTTGAGGTGTACAAATCTTTCTTTTGCTTCTAATTCTTTTTCTTTTTTAATTGTCTGAGCCCTTAGTTCGGCTTCTTTAACTATGCTTTGTGCTTGTAATTCTGAATCTTCAATTCTCTTTTTTGTGTCTTTATGAAAAATAAATTTACCCAGTACTATGCCGCCAATAAGCGCAGCTATTCCTATGACAATCATTATTATGGCTTGATCCATTCTGCTGTTTTTTTAAATAAATGTTTAATTTGAAATTATTCATAGATCTTTTTTTATGAATATTTTGTAGTTGGCGAAGATAGCCTTTGCCCTGCTATCTTAACAGAAAATTTTTTCTGGTCATTTTGAGCTGAAATTTTCCATTATGGGAAATGGCAATCATTAGAGCAAATATTTTACAATTGATAACCAGTGCTTTAGAATATTTTTTTCTCTTGGCACTTTGTTTGAAATATATATGTCACCCGTTTTTAATCTGTCCCCTCCGAAAGTAGTTTATTTAAAATTGTAATTTTTTAAAATGAAAAGTTTATTTGGATTATTCGTGGGGGCTTTATTTTTTGTTTCCTGCGCAACAAAAGAAGTTAGCACACCAGTAGTAAATTTTTATGAAGATGTAAACGTAGCAGTTTCTTCCTTTCAAATGAGTACGGTTGAGGCGTCTATAAATATTTCATTTTCAACCCTATACCAAAATAACATTCAAAAAATTGAAATCATGAGTAGTGGCGATAATACTCATTTTTGCACCCGCAGAACTTTTACCATTACATCACCGTCAAGTAGTATTCAAAATTTTGAATTTCTTGATAATGATATAAAAGGCACTCCGATGTACTATATGCTGCGCTTTCAAGATACTGAAGGCAATTGGTCCTACTCAAACATTTATACTTACGAGTATCAATTTTAGTCTTTAACGGGGGTTTTTATATTTCAAAAGGCTCTGCTGCTGCAGGGCTTTTATAATAGCTCCATTCCTTTAGAAATTGATTTTATGATGGCTTGAATCTTTTCGTTAGTCCATGATAATTCAGCATCACCCACGCTTGTTTCTTTTTTATCTTCCGTAACAAACCAGAGCAAAACCATTGTGATATAATCTTGCATATCCTTTCCGGCAAAAGCAATTTTAAAATCTAAAATTTTTTGGTTGAGCATTTTCACAGTAGCCCTTAGCTTTTCTTCGTCTGTGGCATTAATTCTAATACGATAATTTCTATCAGCTAAAGTTATTGTTATAGGAATTAGTTCGTTCATCATTTTGCATTAAGTGCCAAAAGGCATTTATCAATGGCTGAAAGATAACTATCAATTTTTTTTTGCAGAGCTTTTTTATCTGCCTCCGGCAAATTTTTTACGCCGGATGATAATGCAGTTGATTTTTGCATCCATTGTTCCTTTTCAATATTTAGTTGATCCATTTGGTGCAGAACTGCTTCGTGCTTTAGTTTAAGTTTTTTATGCTCATTTTGAACTGCATGCAACTGTTTCAGCAGTGTTGATACCATTACTTGTAATTGCTCAATATTTTCTTTTATCGCCGAAGGCATAAGTTCAATATTATTTTCTTATTTCTGCATGTAGTTTTCCCTCAAGCCTTTGTCTGACTTTTTGCATAGCAGATTCTATCTCCTTTTCAGTTAAAGTTTTCTCTTCATTTTGAAAAGTACATCTTATGGCCAATGATTTCTTGTCGTTTCCAATTTTATCACTTTCAAAAACATCAAATAAACTAATTCCAGTTAGTCCATTTACAGCACTTCCGTATAACTCCTTTTCAATTTGTTCAAACGAAATTTGTTTGTCAATCAACATAGAAATATCCCTATCAACGGACATAAACTTAGAGACTGGTTTATAAATAATTTTAAACTTTTCTGTCAATTGGCACAATTGATCAAAATAAATATTAATCCAAATTACTTCTTGATTTATGCCAAAAAGCTCCCTACGGTTGGAAGCAACTACAGCAATATTTCCAAGCATTATTTTACCAAAATAGATATCAAAATTTGCTGATACAGATGCATCATTTTTTTTGAATATAAAATTTGAGATACCACACAATGCAAGCAACTGACCAACAATACCCTTTGCATAAAAGATGCCGACAGACTGTGGTTTTTCTTGCCAATGCACACCATGATTATTGCCGGTTATACAAATACTCAGTTGATGATTTTCTATATATTTTCCTACACCTGTAACGGAATATGTATTTCCATATTCAAATAATTTAAGGTCTGTATTTTTTCTGTTGATATTATAATTGATGGTTTCTAATTGTGGCTCAAGCATGGAGGGCCTCATGATATCCAATTCAGAACTTAGACTATTCATCATTCTGACTGTAGAAGAAAGTATTGTTTCATCATAGTACTTGCTGTTAGTAATTGAATTACAAATTATTTCTGTAAAGCCCATGCCAGTAAGTGCTTGGCCAAGTTTTTCCTTTAGTTCAATTCGATAATTATGACCACCTGAGGGAGTAAGTTGCACACTATCCGGAATTTCAATATTATCTAAACCATCTATGCGAAGTATTTCTTCGGCAATATCTGCCGGCAGGCTAATGTCTGGTTTATAAAAAGGAGCAGCAACTCTTATTTCGTCAATGCCTTCTTTAATCAATTCAAAACCCAAATGCTCTAGTATATTTTTTATTGCATCGGGATGATAATTTTTACCACTTATTTTTTTGAGATAATGGTATTTAATACTTATTTGCTTTTTTTCCGCAGGTTGCGGATAAATATCGGTTATATTTCCATCCCATACACCATCTGCTAATTCAATCATCAATTGTGCAGCTCTTTTAGCCACAATAACTGTTTGAGAAATATCCGTTCCTTTTTCAAATCGAATGGCCGCCTCGGTTCTGAGGGCATGATGTATGGATGATTTACGAATAGTAAAGGTACTAAAACAGGCACTTTCTAAAAAGATACTTTTTGTTTGCTCTGTTACCCCACTGTTTAACCCACCAAATACCCCACCGATACACATAGGTTTTTCCGCATCACATATCATCAAATCTGCGGCTGTTAATTTTCTTTCTTTTTCATCTAAGCAAATAAATGGTGTCCCTTCGGGCAATGTTTGTATGATGATTTCATGACCATTTATTTTGTCCAAATCAAATGCATGGAGTGGCTGACCAGTTTCTTGTAAAATGAAATTTGTAATATCTACGATGTTATTAATTGGCCGCAGGCCAATGCATTTTAAATAATCCTGTAGCCATTTTGGAGATTCTTTTACCTTAATATTCGTGAGCACCATACCTGAATATCGTGGGCATGCAATTGTATCCTGTACGGCAACTTTTATTTCGGGTGCTTTCGCCCCTTCTCCTTTTATATTTTGAAAAGGAAGCTTTGGTTTTGCTGATTGTTTATTGTGGTGGCTCAGCCATGCACATACATCTTTAGCTACACCAATATGGCTCATAGCATCCATTCTATTTGGAGTAAGTCCTATTTCAAAAATATAGTCGGAATATAGTTTAAAATATTCTGAGGCAGGTGTACCTGGCACTGTATCATCTGGCAATACCATAATGCCGTCATGGCTATTGCCCAATCCTAACTCGTCTTCAGCACATATCATCCCATTACTTTCTACACCTCTAATTTTTACTTGCTTTAGTGTAAGTGCATCGCCATTTATTGGATATAAAGTTGTACCAGAAAGTGCCACTACAACTTTTTGCCCAACAGCTACATTGTTAGCGCCGCATACAATCTGGAGCGGTTCTAACTGACCTATAAGTATTGTTGTAATTTTTAATCTATCTGCATCAGGATGTTTTTCGCAGGTTTTTACTTCACCTATTACTACCCCATTTAGATTTCCTTTCACTTCATGATACTGCTCTACACTTTCTACCTCAAGACCAATTGAAGTAAGGATTTTAGAAAGTTTTTCCGGTGCTATTGTTTCAGGTAAATAATTATGTAACCAATTATAGGAAATGCGCATATTCAAAAATTGGCTGCGAATTTAAGGAATAGGATTTTGGAAAAAGAGAATTAGAGTGGGCATGATAATTTAAGGGTAACAGCTTATCATCTAAATCCTATACACAGAAATACAGGTTTGCAATTTCTAAATATAATTGGCAGCAGCCTACAAATTTTTACTCGATGATGCAGCTGATGCATGAAAACAAAGCCCTTTTGCAATCTTCAATTTTTGATTGTTACTTTGCCATCGATTAAAAATTAATATTATGAGCAATATTTCAAAAGTAAAAGCCCGTCAAATTTTAGATAGTAGGGGCAATCCAACAGTAGAAGTAGATGTTATAACTTCTGCTGGTACGCTGGGACGTGCAGCTGTGCCAAGTGGCGCCAGCACAGGAATTCATGAAGCAGTAGAACTTAGAGATGCTGACAAATCACGCTACATGGGTAAAGGTGTCATAAAAGCTGTTGACCATGTAAATAATCAAATAGCCGGGGTTTTACAGGGTATGAATATTTTTGAGCAAGCCATGATAGACCATTCCATGATTGCATTAGACGGCACAGACAACAAAGGAAATTTAGGAGCAAATGCAATATTAGCAGCATCAATGGCTGTAGCACATGCAGGTGCTAAAGAAAGTGGACTACCCCTTTACCGATATTTGGGTGGCGTAAATAGTACAGTACTTCCCATGCCACTCATGAATATTTTGAATGGAGGCGTACATGCTGATAATAAAATCGACTATCAGGAATATATGATTGTGCCAATAGGTGCAGATAGCTTTAGTGAGGGTCTGCGCTGGGGAGTAGAAATTTTTCATCACCTAAAAAATGTATTGAAGAAGAATGGATATAGCACCAATGTGGGAGATGAAGGTGGTTTTGCACCAGATATACAAAGTAACGAAGAAGCCATAGAAACAGTACTACAAGCCATAGATGCAGCTGGATATAAAGTGGGAGAGCAAATAGGCATTGCATTAGATGCAGCAAGCAGCGAAATGTATAAAGATGGAAAGTATAAATTTTATAAAAGTAGTCAACGCGAAATAAGTAGTGATGAAATGGTGGCATACTGGACGGAGTGGGTAAATAAATATCCCATCATATCCATTGAAGATGGTATGGCCGAAGAAGACTGGGATGGATGGAAAAAATTGACAGATGCAATCGGCAGTAAATGTCAGTTGGTTGGAGATGATTTGTTTGTAACCAATACAAAAATTTTGAAAAGAGGTATAGATTCAGGCGTTGCAAATTCAATTTTAATTAAAGTGAATCAGATAGGCACCATTACCGAAACAATAAATGCAGTTCAAATGGCACAGCATGCAGGCTATACGACTGTAATGAGCCACCGTAGTGGAGAAACTGAAGATACCACCATTGCAGATCTTTCAGTAGCACTTAACTGTGGCCAAATAAAAACAGGTAGTGCCAGTCGTACAGACAGAATGGCTAAATACAATCAATTGATTCGTATAGAAGAGGCCCTAGGTTTGACAGGGAGCTATCCAAAAGGAAAAATAAAATTTAGAAAGTAGAAAAAGAATAACATTGATTGCTAATTGCAATCTATAAAATAAAATTTCTACACATTTATCTGTAGAAATTTTTAGAAAAAGAAGCTCGCAATAAGCGAGCTTCTTTTTGCAAACAAATATTTGCTCTGCAAATTTTGGATAGTATAATACACATCTAAAGGTACCATTTTATGCTATGCTTTTCATTTAATATTACAGCTCGCATCACTTTTTCTCTTATCAGTTCGTGATATTCATTTTCTTAAAAAAAAATGAAGTAAAATATTTTTAATTTAAATCAGTTTTTTTGTTCAAAAAATTCGCATGGATGAAATTTATACAAACTTTTTTTTGTCGAATTTTTGGTGCTGTAAATTTTTTTTAAAAAAAAATGAAAATAAATTTGGTAACATCATTTAAATACTTTCATCTTTGCACAGCAATAAAAAAATGCATAAACAAATATCACATATCGCATTAAATTGGTTTAGTCCCAGAGTGGACTATACTGATTGCCGGGCATGTTATTTTACAGAATAAGTTTATAACTCATTCCATATAACAGCCCCGGCAAAACGCCGGGGTTTTTGTTTAAATGCAGCAATAGCAAAGGTTTTAGCAAATTGGTTTAGAATGAAAATAGGATGAAGAGAAAATATATTTTTCAAATCATCCAAAAAAAATTAATCCAATTTTATGTATAAATAATTATTTTGAATCTATAGTAAATTAAAAAATAAAATGCTGAGTTACTTACGACATATACAATTAAATAGTAGCAGGTTTGATCAAAAATCATACCCCGGATGCTATTGTTATGCACAGCATAAAGCAATTGCATTTTTTATAGGCAATAAAAATGATCTCCATCATACACGACCGGTTTATATACATACATAAAATCATTATGCATGAGTAAAAGCCCGGTCAAAACAGACCGGGTTTTTTATTGTATTCAATTCGTATTAAAAAGTATTCCAAGCAAATCATTCACATACAAAATGATTGCAAAGAATATTAGGTGCAGAAGGAGATAAGTGATCCCCGTTAGTTGCAGCGGGGACATTTATAAAAGAAGTTTTTTAAAAAATATAGCAGCATTCCAATGGTTGGATACTCCGCCTGGAACGGAGAGGCTACAGGTTCGAGTCCTGTCTGCTATACAGCAATTTAAAGTATAAATGAATAGAGCATTTTCATCAGTTATAGAATAGTGAATTTGCAGTTCGATTATAGTTCAATGGTTCGTTAGTGTAATGGCAAACATGGCAGATTGTCTATCTGCTGCTATGGGTTCAAATCCCATACGAACCGCAGAATATGGTGTTACAAATTTTTGCATTATTGAATCAGAAGCTGAGTATGCACACTCAATTACAGACTTGATATTCATACGTTGTCTTTAGCTTATTTGGTAAAGCACCGCACTGTGCATGCGGACAACAGGGTTCGATTCCCGGAGACAACCAATACGGTTTGGTGTAATGGCAACATGATCATTCCCCTTTATTTCTTAAAGGTAAATAGTGCTTGATCGAATTCAGTTCAAATCTGAAAACCGTACAGTCATGGCTTAGCGATAAATGGGTTTGCATATTTCAACCTATATGTAGTGGGTATGTGGTTTCAAACCCTTTAAGCCTGCATAAACTGGTCTGTAGCTTAATGGTAAAAGCAGTTGCCTTATACGCAAAATAGTATTGGTTCAAATCCAATCAGGCCAACAGTTACACGAGTCTGTAGCCCAACGGCAGAGGCAATAGTTTTAGAAACTATTCAGTAACAGTTCGAATCTGTTCAGGCTTACAATGGAGTAGAAAAAAATAAATGAAAGTATATAAATGCAAATTGATATGATATAATAAAACAAAGATCATTCATGAGGCGAAGCCCAAAAATTATGTCCAAAAAATTTGATAGCGTCCAAATACTTTTTAGCATGTTATACTGGTTCGTAACTCAATTGGTTTCAGAGTATCGGTCTTTTACACCGGGAGTTGTGAGTTCGAGTCTCACCGGGCCAACAAAATTTTAATCTTATGTTGATATCATATTTTATGAAGCTATGCATGATTAATGGTATCTGTAATAAAACAATCTTTCGGATGAATAGCTCAAAGGTAGAGCAATGGTTTGTTAAACCAAAGGCTATAGGTTCAAATCCTTTTTCATCCGCACAAAAAGTCCTGTTGGCAGACATGGCAGTATGCGTCCGGCTGCAACCCGGAATAAAGAAGTTCGAATCTTCTGCAGGACTCAAATATTAATGAATGAATCAGCATGAATAGTTCATGACTGTCTCATAAAAAATAGATATGGTGCTTTGGCAGAATGGATAGATGCACCGGAGTGAAATACCGGATATCAAGGTTCAATTCCTTGGGGCACCACTCATTATGGGTTTGAGGCAATGGTACATTGTTGTCTCTAAAACAATTTATAAAGGTTCAAATCTCTTAGCCCATGCAGGAGTAAAAATGTAAAATGTAAGAAGATGAAAACAGAACAACGGCAGTGGTTGAGCCTTACTGGAGTATCAGTAAAATCAACTATTGCAGAGGAAATCACAGTGAGGCTTGCAAAGGAAATAGCTGAAGGCAATCAGATAAAAGTTTGTATTGGTACAGATAGCCAAGTAAAAGGACTTGAAACTGAGTTTGCCACTGTAATTGTGCTGATAAGAAAAGGCAAAGGAGGATTTATGTATATACACAACGAGTCCACTACTCAAAGGATGAGCATAAAAGAAAGGATGCTAACAGAAGTGGCAAAGAGTATAGAAGTGGCTTATCCTTTGTGCAGCATATTCAGCCGCTATAGTGTGGATATGGAACTGCATGCAGACATCAATACCAATCCAAATTTTAAAAGCAATGATGCTTTAAAAGAAGCGATGGGTTACATAGTGGGAATGGGTTTTGAATTCAAGGCTAAACCCCTAGCATTTGCAAGCTCCAGTTGTGCCAATAAAATGGTGCAGTAGCGATTAAAAATTAAAATACCTAATCGATCTATGCATCTATAGAAACACAAAAAAATATTAGAAATCATTAATAAAAGAAAATTTTTTTTATGGACATACAACAAAAAATTATTACAGCAGAAAGCATTTTCAAAAATGGATTTCTCTGTGGTAAATCACTTTATATGTTTTGCTATGGCAAAGTGCCTAATGCACATTTCATCAATAATATAGATGGTGAAAAAGCATATCATGCTGTGCATAAAGCGTTTGCAGATTGTATTGAATCGGTACATGCTTACAGATGCTATGATACAGCAAAAAAGGGATACGCATTTGATGAAACTTTCCTTCGGTTGAAAAATGGATGTCTGCTTGAATTTGATAAATATTATTGTGCAATTTATCATGACGGTAGCCAGCAGGAATTCATCAACACTATTACCAATACAGTACAGCAATTCAAAGAACCTCAACGGAGAAAGTCGCTTGAAATGAATTTGATCAGTAGAACAAATTATGGCTTTGAATTGAAGCAGATAGAAGTTAAAAAAACAAGATTAGATATCAGTCTATTTTATAACGAAGATTTTAAAGCAGTGGACGAATTAATTACAAAGCGTTTGAAGAAAGATAAAGACAAAGGTATTGTGCTACTACATGGATTGCCTGGCACAGGAAAAACAACTTATCTGCGTTATTTGATTGGCAAAATTAAAAAACGCATTCTGTTTGTTTCGCCCACTGTGGCAGGTGATATTACCAGTCCGGATTTTATTCAACTCTTGATTGATAATCCCAACAGTGTACTCATCATTGAAGATGCAGAAAATATTTTAATGGATAGAAAAATAAGCAACAATGCTTCGGTTTCAAATCTCTTAAATTTATCTGATGGATTACTGGCAGATTTTCTGAATGTACAATTAATTTGCACGTTTAATAGTCCCCTCACAATGGTGGATAGTGCGCTGATTCGCAAGGGAAGATTGATAGCAAAATATGAGTTTGGAAAACTGAATATAGAAAAAGCTCAGCAGCTAAGTAATCATTTCGGTTTTGCCGAAAAAATTACAAAACCAATGACCATAGCAGAAATTGCAAATCCTGGAAAGGATGAAATGGCGCAGCAAAGAACTGCAGTGCTTGGTTTTAGAAGAGAAGTATTGATGAATTAAAATATGCTGATTATTTCAGCTCAAAACCTTGCTCAATGGCAAGAAGGAAATCCGTATGTTGATAGCAAACCTGGCAAGTGTATTTTAAACACCGCAGTGCGGGAGCAGTAGCTACCTGTATGCTGTTGCATCAATATGCAGTTTCCTCCACAACCTGTAGGTCATGGGTTCGATTCCCATTCACATCAGTGATAGCTCAGATGGATAGAGTAACAGAGAATCATGCGGGTTCGAATCCCGCCCCTGATAAAATTAGGGTAGCAAAATGGTAATGCAAAGCAAGATGGATGCTTGATGTTCAGCAGTACACCACTGCTTAAAAAATGGTGAAAATAAAGCCCGGTTACTATTGCCGGTAAGCAAATGATTCATCTGTTTTAATAAACTATGAAGAATGATGCAAACAATTTTTTTACTGCCTGCGGCAATGTGAATGATCTTGAAAATTATTTCACTTCAATAAGAAAGATCAGTGATTTTTTTACTGTAATTTATAAAGGAACTGAAGCAAGATGCACTTTCAAAAATATTGCTCCGCTATAAGAAAATGGAAATTGTAAACTGGGCTTTTAATTAAATAAATTTTTTAATGATAGAAATGTAAAACAATGAAACATTTACAAGTAAACGCCTACCAAGTAGCATTGGTATTTAATAAAGGCGTGTACAAAAAAATGCTACGAGCAGGAAACTACTTACTATGGTTCAATGAGACCGCAGTATTGTATGAATTAAACAAACCATTTGTATCTGCAGTAGAAATGAATACCTTGCTACAAGATACAGCATTGGCAGATGCCTTGCATATTGTAGCAGTAAAGGACAATGCTATGGCATTGCAATTCGAAAACGGATTGCTGAAAAATGTATTAAACACTGGTCAATATGCATTCTGGAAAGGAATGATACAATATAAATTTGTGTATGCCGATATCAGTACTATTACAATTGAAGAAAACATAAACCGTAGTTTATACCAGCACAAATTAATAGCACCATATATCAGAAGTTATGCTGTAGAAAATCACGAAAAAGCATTGCTTTTTGTAGATGGTAAATTTGAAGCAATACTGCATGCCGGTATCTACTACTGGTGGAAAAACAGCACTGCAATAGTAGTAGCCAAAGTGGACACCCGCATACAGCAATTAGAAATAAATGGTCAGGAAATTTTGACAAAAGACAAAGCTGCACTGCGTATCAATGCACAGGCACAATACAGAGTGGCAGATATTGAAAAAGCCATATTGAAAAACAAAGAATATGACAAACAATTATATGTTGCTTTTCAATTGGCCCTACGAGAATACATAGCAGGATATAGCATTGATGAGCTGTTGGAAAAAAAAGGTGCTATTGTACCATTTGTACTGGAGCAAGTGAAATTAAAAGCGGAACTACTTGGTGTTGAAGTATTGGGCTTTGGTATTCGGGATATTATTTTACCGGGAGATGTAAAAGATATCCTGAATAAAGTGTTGATTGCAGAAAAAAATGCTCAAGCAAATACCATTATGCGGCGTGAGGAAACTGCCAGTACACGTAGCTTATTAAACACAGCGAAACTGATGGAAGAAAATGCAATGCTTTGGAAACTAACAGAGATGGAATATGTAGAAAAGATTGCAGACAAAATCAGCAACATAAGTGTAAGTGGTAATGGTGCTTTAATGGAACAGTTGAAACAAATTTTTGTAGAAACAAAATAAAACAACATCCGGTGCTACTTGTGTGCCGGATGTTTTTAAAAACCAAAAAAAATAACATGAGTAAATTAAAAATATCAGGAAAAGAATTAAGGGCCATCGGCCTACCAGAAGGCCCTGTAATCAGTGTGGCCATGAGGGTTATGGAACAACATTATAAACACCATACAAAGGAAGCAGCATTTGATTTGCTACAATTAATAATGGATGCACCAGAGAAGTATTTGAAGGATGAAATATTGAAACCAATTGCCGAGAAACTAATGCCTGCATCTGAATCAGAAGCCATAAGCATTCTACAAAATGAAAAGGGTATTGATTTTAATGTTTTTGGCCAAGATTATATTGATGAAGGAGCAATGCATCAAATGCATATAGCAGCAAAGCTTCCTATAAGTGTAGCAGGTGCTTTAATGCCCGATGCGCATAGTGGCTATGGATTGCCAATTGGTGGTGTGCTGGCTACAGAAAATGCAGTTATACCTTATGGTGTAGGTGTAGATATAGGATGCAGAATGTGTCTTAGTATATTTGATATTGATCCAAAAGAATTGATTCAAAAAGAATCTTATTTTGCAAGAGAAATAAATGAAGCATCGTTGTTTGGAAGTGGCGGTCAGTTTGATGTGGCAGCCAATCATGAAGTGATGGAGCATGCATTATTTTATCAACTCCCTTTACTCAAAAGCTTGCATAGCAGGGCGTGGAAGCAACTGGGTTCTTCAGGAAGTGGAAATCATTTTGTAGAATTTGGTGCTGTGGAAATTGCAGAGCAGGATCACATACTTGGTGTGGAAGCCGGTACTTATATTGGTTTATTAACACACTCCGGCTCAAGGGCACTTGGAGCAAATATTGCCAATCATTATACTAAGATAGCTATCAGTAAAAGACAATTGCCGCAGGATGCAAAAAACCTTGCATGGTTATCGTTGGATGAAGATGCAGGAATAGAATATTGGAATGCTATGAACCTTGCAGGAGATTATGCCAGTGCATGTCACCATATTATTCATGAAAAAATTGTAAAGCAGTTAGGAAGAAAACCCATAACAAGGGTGGAGAATCATCACAACTTTGCATGGAAGGAAAAATGGAATAAAATGGAAGTAATCGTACACAGAAAAGGTGCTACGCCTGCAGGTAAAGATGTGCTGGGCATCATACCTGGTAGTATGACTGCACCCGGCTTTATTGTAAAAGGAAAGGGTATGGAAGCTTCTTTAAACTCAGCAGCGCATGGTGCAGGAAGAAAAATGAGTCGTACAAGAGCAATCCAATCTGTGACGGACAAGCAATTTAAAGATGAATTAAAAAAGCATGGAGTTAAACTGTTGGGTGGTGGTTTAGATGAATCTCCATTTGCTTATAAGGACATTCATGAAGTTATGAAAAGTCAGCAAGCATTGGTAGATGTGGTGGGAAAGTTTACGCCAAAAATTGTAAAGATGGATGGTGCCAAACATAAAATATGGCGAAAAGGTAAAGAAGAAGAAATGGGTGAATGAATTAAATCATTTGCCCATTTTCATTAAAGGATGATGTTATAGATTTGTGGAGTAATTTTTTTATTTTTACGCCTTCGGCGAATGATTGATATTGATTAGAAATGTTTGTTGAATGGGCAAAATTAAAATTTAGATCATGTCGTTATGGCAAAATTTTAAAGACACAGATCATGAATTTGAACGGAGATTTTTTGGATATATAACATTACTTTCTGTAGGTATTTTTTTGTGCTATTTATTCGATATAGCATTAAATAAAGTTCCGGATGTAAGGGTTTTGTTGTTGCAGCATGGCGTTCATTTTATATATTTTTTGATCGGTATCATTATAATCATACTATTAACTGGTGCCATCTATTATCGAACGCTTGATTTTTGGGAAGCGGAAACTGAGGCTACAAAAAACGCATGTATCATTAATGCAATTATTTGGTCTTGCTTTTGGATATGCTGGAGTATTTTTTGTGCATGTATTACTCCAAATACAATTCCATTAAATATGCTTGATTTGATATTCATTTTTCTACTCGTTTTTATTCCCGGCTTTATAGCTTTTTTAATTTCAAAAAACATTAGAACCAAAGAAATACTTCAAATGAAAAAGGAAATATCAAATAATATAAACGCATCGAAAATGGAACTATTTACAATTTTCGTTGAACGAAAATATTATAGTGGATACTATGGGCTTATTTGTCTTCCGGTTTATTTGGTAGCACTTTTGATTGGTCGCAAGCTTTGGTAGAACTACAAAAAAGTAACGCATTTATTGGCAATTGATGCTCAAGAGACTTTCTACAGAATTCATTTCCCATAAGTCATCAAACCTATCAAAATAAATTGGCACAAGGCTAATCATTGCCCGTAGGGCGAAAAAAAAGAATACTACTCCTTTATTGTATTAATTTTTTAAACCAAGTAGGGGTATAAGATTCATATGCTGTCTTATGTAAAACAAAAATGAAAAAATACCTTTTAGTAATGACTTGCTGCTTTGTAGTAATGATACTAAACGCACAGTTTTCACAAACAATCAGGGGCACAATTGCAGATCAAATTTTGCATCAACCCGTGGCAGGAGCCACTGTTCGTATAGCTGGGTCTGAAAAAGCCGTGGTTGCAGATTCGGCAGGCTATTTTAGAATGGATAATGTAAGTGTAGGCAATATTACCCTTCTGATTTTTAGTACAGGATATAAGGATAATGTTATTCCAAATGTGGTGGTGGATGCAGGTAAAGAAGTAGTGCTAACCATTTTCATGCAAGAGTCCATTCATGTACAGGAAGATGTAGTAGTAAAAAGCACAAGCAAAAAAAATAAGCCCATCAACGAATTGAGTGTGGTAAGTGCACGTGCATTTACTGTAGAGGAAACGCAACGATATGCTGCGGCAGTAAATGATCCACTTCGTATGGCTACCAACTATGCGGGTGTGGCAGCTGCGGATGATGGCAACAACAATATTGTAATAAGGGGCAATTCACCGAATGGTATGCTATGGCGTATGGAGGGGATAGATATACCCAACCCCAATCACTTTGTATCGCAGGGTAGTAGTGGTGGCGGCATATCAATACTGAGTGCACAATTGCTATCCAATTCAGATTTTGTAACCGGTGCTTTTGCGGCTGAATATGGCAATGCACTGAGTGGTGTATTTGATTTGAAACTGAGAAAAGGAAATAATGAAAAAAGAGAAATAACATTACAAGCAGGTGTGCTTGGTTTGAATGGGGCCATTGAAGGACCGATAAGCAAAAATTACAAGGGTTCATATTTGGTTAACTATCGCTATTCCACACTTTCATTATTAGATAAAGTGGGCGTGAATGTGGGCAGTGGTACCACAAACTTTCAAGATCTTTCTTACAATATATTTCTGCCGGCTGGCCGAGCCGGAACCTTTACTGTATTTGGGTTCAATGGCAAAAGTGATCAAGGTTATGATGCAGAAGCTGACAGTAGTTTATGGAAAAATGATGGCGATAGATATACTGCAAATTTTATATCCAATACTTATTTTAACGGGATAACACATAGCATCAATACTGGCAGAAATAGCAAACTGAATACAGCTATAGGATATTCCTACTCAAAACTATTTTATAAGGAAAATTTTTTAGAAGATGATCAATCAAAAACACCATCATTTGACGGATTGAATAACACTGAAAAATTTACAGTAAGTAGTACTTACAACTACCGCATCAATAGAAAAAATAGCATAAGAGCAGGTGTGATTTTGAATATGGCAGATTTTACATTCTTTGAAGCATCCAAAGAGAATAATGCCAGCCCACTTACGGTTACAAATAATATAAAAAGCGATGCTACTACAATACAAACTTATGCAAACTGGCAGCTTAGATTAACTGATAAACTGAGTTTTAACTCAGGCATTCATTATCTCAAACTATTGTATAATAATACACAAAGTATAGAGCCACGCTTTTCTGCAAAGTGGGATGTGAGTCCAAAACATAGCATTGCTGCAGGCATTGGTATGCACAGCCAGCTGCAGGGATGGGGTGTTTATTTTACTGAACAAAAAGATGACAATGGCAATACGTCTATGCCAAATAAAAACTTAGACTTTACAAAAGCTGCGCACTATGTATTCAGCTATAGCTATGCAATGAGTAAAAATTTACGATTAAAAACAGAATTATATTATCAGCAGCTGTACAATGTACCTGTAAGCACAAGTGACTCTAATACTATTTCAACACTAAACATACAGAATTCATATATCAATGACCCACTAATAAATAAGGGCAAAGGAAGAAACTATGGATTGGAAATATCCTTAGAAAAATATTTAGACAAGCACTATTATTTTATGTGGAGTAATGCACTCTATCAAAGTAAATATACCGCAAGTGATGGCGTAGAGCGCAATACAAGATTTAATGGAAACTTCATCAGCAATATAGTGGCAGGGAAAGAGTTTGTATTTGCCGAAGGCAGAAGAACATTGGGTTTAAATTTTAGGGTGTTATATACAGGTGGATATAGATATACACCAATTGATGAAGTACAATCAAAGGCTTTGGGATATACTGTATATTTGGAAAAAGAAGCATATAGTCTTCAAAATCCTACTTACTTCCGCTCTGATATTCGTATTAGTATGAAGTGGAATCGTAAAAATTTTACAAGTACTTTATCGTTGGACTTACAAAATGCCACCAACCGACAAAATATTTATAGTAGATATTACGATGTTACAAAAGGTGGGTTGGTTACAAATTATCAAACAGGTATTATACCCATTCTAAATTATAAAATTGAATTTTAAAATTAAAAAATAGATAAGATGAAAATGAAAATAATAATATCAGCAGTTGTTCTTGCACTAAGTTTAAATGCATGTATCAAGGATGTAATAAACGGCAGTGGACCACAGGTAACTGAGCAAAGAAATGTAAGTAATTATACTGCCATAGATTTACAATTGAATGCAACAATACATTATACAGAAGCCGACACTTTTTCTATGGAAATTATTGCGCAGCAAAATATATTAAATGAAATAAGTACAGATGTGAATGATGGGAAATTAATAATTCGTTTACCTTGGGATACTAAGATTATTTCATATGACGCTATTACAATAAATATATCTGCTCCAGCCGTAAGCGACTTTACAATAAGTGGCAGTGGAAATATTTTTTCAAGTAATATGCTGCATGTACTCAATAGTGATTTCAATATAAGTGGTAGTGGTAAAATAGCAATTGCGTCAATAGAAACAAATGATATAGATGCAAGAATAAGTGGCAGTGGAAAGCTGGAAGTAAATGGGGGCAATAGTACAAATGCTGACATAACCATTAGTGGTAGTGGGAATGCTGATATTGAAAATGTGCTGTGTGAGCATGTAAAAACAACTACTAGTGGCTCGGGTGATTGCAGGGTATATGCATCAAACACCTTAGATGTAAAAATTAGCGGAAGTGGCAAAGTTTATTATGCTGGTAATCCTACCATTACAAAAAATATAAGTGGCAGTGGCAAGTTGATCCAACTGTAATAGCATTTCTCGATTAGAGAATATACCAACAATAATTTTTGCTCAATTGAAAACTGGGATGGGAATACTCAAAATAAATCAGCATTTCCCATTCCTTTTAATCATTTTAGTGTAAAATATAAATTTGTTATAGTTTAACTAATATATACCATCTATCTTGCCTCCATGAAAAAATTTGCACCAGGATTTTCTATTATTCTTTTGTCATTGCTATTTGCATTATCAACTCATGCTCAGCAAAAAGATGAGCACAAATACAGTATTCTTCGCATTAAAATTACACCAGCCATACTATCAAAAATGCAGGCTGCGGGTGTTTATATAGATGAAGGCGAACGCAGCAAAGACAATCAGTTTACAAGTGTTTTCAGTGCTTATGAAAGAAAAAAATTGGAGCAGGCAGGTATATCTTTTGTTGTAGTCAATGATGATGCTACACTCGAATTTCAACAAAGAAATGCTTTGGATATAAAGCAGCATCCAAACCCAAAATTGGAGGCAGCCGATGCATCTGTAAATTGCAATTTTCCAGTACCCAATCTATTTGAATTAGGCACTATGGGTGGTTATTTAAAGTATGAAGAAATGCTTGCAGCTTTAGATAGTATGCATGCAAAATATCCTGCTTTATGCAGTGAAAAAATACCCATTAGCAATACTACAAAAACATGGGAGGGTCGTCCTTTGTACTATGTAAAAATTTCAGATAAAGTATCATCAAATGAAGCAAATGAACCCAAAGTTTTATATACGGGTGTGCATCATGCCCGGGAAGCTATGAGCCTTATCAACCTCATTTATTTCATGGAGTATATCCTTGAAAATTATGGTACCAATGCAGATGCTAAACGCATCATCAATAATTGTGAATTGTATTTTGTGCCATGTGTAAATCCTGATGGATATATTTATAATGAAACCACCAACCCCAATGGTGGCGGCATGTGGCGCAAAAACAGGAGGAAGCAAGGCGTAGTAACCAATGGTGTTGATTTGAATAGAAATTATGGTTTTCAATGGGGGCTAAATAGTGGTTCATCCGGGAATGCAAATAGCGATACCTACAGAGGTCCTGCAGCATTTTCAGAAGCTGAATCTCAATTAATAAAACAACTCTCTATAGATAAAAAGTTTACAACCAGCATGCATCATCACAGCTATGCTGAAATATTATTTTATCCATTTGATTATACCAATGCAAATTGTGCAGATGCTGTGCTAATGAAAAGAGCCGGCGATAGCCTCACTGCTTGCAATAATTATAGTGTAGAACATGGAGCAGGAAGTTTGGGCTATTTGGCAAGTGGTACAACGCCTGATTGGATGTATGGCGATGAAACTTCAAAACCAAAATGCTACTCATTTACTAACGAAATTGGTGGGAATAGTTTCTGGCCCTCCAGGTCTAAAATTATCCCTTTATGTCAGGAACAGGTTTTACTCAATATGAGGCTGGCCTTGTTTGCACTTAGTGTACCAAAAAATATACACAACATTAAATCACCGGTGCCAGTATATGGTGCACCTGCATTAGAATAAGGCTTAAATTTCTTTTACCATTTCTCTGAAAAGCAAGCTCAGCTTTGGTTCTGCATCTTTAGCTGCTTGAAGCACTTCTTCATGGGTGATGATATTGTTATCTGCTCTAATGCCTAAATCTGTAATGACACTCATGCCAAAAACCTGCATACCACAATGCACTGCTGCTATTACTTCTTGTACAGTACTCATACCCACTGCATGCCCACCCACAGCCTTTATCAAACGATACTCGGCGTGTGTTTCAAAGGTAGGGCCGGTAACGCCTACATAAACGCCTCTCTTCAATGTGAATCCAAGATTCAAGGCAATACTATTTGCAAGATCAATAAGTTGCTTATTGTATGGGGCACTCATATCAGGAAAGCGTGAGCCCAATGTATTTTCGTTTTTTCCTATCAATGGATTTTTTGTAAAGAAGCTGATATGATCCTCGATAATCATCATATCACCCACTTGAAAACCCTCACCTACTCCACCGGCAGCATTAGATAATAATAAGACCTCAGCACCAAGCATTTTCATCACCCTTACAGGGTAGCAAACTTGCTGTGGTGTATAACCTTCATAATAATGAAATCTTCCGGCCATGACCATCACTTCTTTATTGCCCAGTTTGCCAAAAATAAGTTTGCCACTATGCCCTTCTACTGTACTTACAGGAAAATGTGGAATACTGATATAGGGTATAGACACATCTATAATCATTTCATCTATAAAATTTCCTAACCCACTGCCAAGGATTACTGCAATACGTGGTTTATAGGGCATTTGCGCAGCAATAAAAGCAACACTATCGTTAAGTTCTGATATAACAGATAAAGACATATATCTTAAATTTCAGCAAATGTATGGGGCATATTTGATGGAGCAAATCTGTCTTTTTTATACGACCAAGCTTAGATGGCATAAAAATATTTTAACACTGCTATCTTTTATTTTATTGCCTGCTTAAGTGTCATAGGCAACATATTTGTTTTGTCCATTGAATAAAATTTGAAGCATGAACCCCATTAAATTTTGCATAGCCCTCCTCAGCCTTGTTTGCATGACCAGCGGTTGTAAAAGCGCTGAAAAGCTATTGAATAAAGGACAATATGATAAAGCATTTTATTCTGCTATCAGTCAGCTAAAAAAAAATCCGGATCATGGTGCTGCATCTTCATTATTGCCGGAGGCATATCATCAATATCAAGCATTAGTACTGCGTGAAATGTCTGGTGCCAGGGGAAAAGAGGAATCGCTGGAACAGGCATACTCAGGCTATATAGAATTACAAAAAATGTATGAAGCCATTTCAAATACGCCGGGTGCACAGCGGGTAGTAAGACCTGTGGATTATACAGATGAATTAAATGCAGCAGCGGATAATGCGGCTGCCCATTTCTATGCACAAGGAGATATGCTATTGGCACTTGGAGATAAACGCAATGCGCAAAAGGCATACACTTCATTCTCACGTGCAGATGATTATATTAGGGATTATAAAGATGTGCAAGCAAGGATTAGAGCAGCAGAAGATCTGGCTACCACTAATGTAATCATAAATACAATAGACCAACGTTTTGGCTTCTACAATATTAATGGTGGATTTTTTGAAAACGATTTACTCTGGCAATTACAAAACAGTGCAGGGCGCAATAGCTTTTATAAATTTTACAACTATAATACAGGTAGAAATCAAAGTGCAGATCAATACATAGATATTGCCATGTATGATATATGGATAAGCCCGGTGTACAGCAATAATTATAGTTATGATGTATCAAAAAATATAACAGTGCCTGATGAAACAAAACCGGATGAAACAAAAACGATAACCGTAAAAGCAACAGTTACGGTAAAGCGATCTATTATAGACAGCAGGGCTGTAATGGATTGTAGAATAACAAATGTAGGAGATAGAAGGTTGCTGCTTACTGATAGATTTGGCGCTCAATATTCATGGGAAAATAAAACAGGTACTTATCAGGGAGATAGCCGTGCACTCAGCGATACGGATTGGGCAATTGTAAGAGGTGCTTACAACAATCCTCCATCTCAGGATGAATTGTACAGAGAACTGACAAAACAATTGCTCAATGATTTTAGTAATAGGATGAGTCAATTTTATAATGAAAGATTCGACTAATGCAGATGGGCTTATTTCAATAGTTCATCCATATTTCTGTCATTAGAAATTTTACCTTTTGCTTCAAGCATGCGCATGTCTTTTGCATCTTGCAAAAACTCACTGGCAAAAATGAATTTATTGAGCCTTTCATTGTTAGAAAAAATTATTTCTTTGTTATTGCCTTCCCATTCTTTCTTACCTTGATACATATACACAATATGATCCCCTATTTCCATTACACTATTCATGTCATGAGTATTAACAATGGTAGTTATATTAAATTCATGAGTGATATCTTGAATGAGTTTATCAATAATAACGGAGGTTTGTGGGTCTAGGCCACTATTAGGTTCATCACAAAATAAATACTTGGGATTTAGTACAATAGCCCTTGCAATCCCTACT
>CALAGJ010000145.1 GCA_937892395.1 uncultured Parafilimonas sp. | reverse complement strand
GCTCATCAGTAAAGGAAAATGTGGTGCAGATGAATGGCTTGCTATCATGGCAGAAGCACATCAGCAGCATATTACCACCAGTGCCACCATGATGTTTGGCCATGTAGAAACCATCGAAGAAAGATTTATTCATTTATCAAGAATCCGGGAAATACAACACCGTAAACCGGAAGATGCTAACGGCTTTCTTGCATTCATACCCTGGACTTTTCAGGATGTGGATACACTCCTTACCCGCATACGTGGTGTGCACAACCTTACCACAGATGAAGAATATGTACGTATGATAGCCATCAGCAGAATCATGCTACCAAATGTAAAAAACATACAAGCCAGTTGGCTGACTGTTGGAAAACAAGTGGCACAGCTTTGCTTGCATGCAGGTGCAAATGATTTTGGAAGTATTATGATTGAAGAGAATGTGGTGAGTGCAGCCGGTGCCCCACATAGGTTCACCTATCGCACAATTCAGGACTCCATTCGTGATGCAGGTTTTGAGCCACAGCTGCGCACACAGCAATACAAATGGAGAAATATTCCAGAATCAATTGTGGAACAGGTCGTTGATTATTAAATCAGACTTTTGCAAGATGAAGAAAATCTTTTGGTTTGGAAATGTATAAGAAGCTTACTCTTCTAACATGTCGCTAATGGCTTGCTCTAAGAAATTTTCTTTAATTTGGTCATCAAAGAAAATACGATATCCTGTTTTGTTATTTAGAAACAAGCTAACCGGTAAATTGCCAGACCAGCTCTTATCTAACAAAGGGCAGAAATAATCTGCTTTTGTTTCGTCTAACCAATATAGTGTAGCCTTGGTAGGATTTTTTTCAATAAATTTTGCTACTGCAGATTCATATTTATCTTCAAAATCCAGACTCACTAATATAAGTTCTATTGAACTATCTGTTTGTTGATTTAGTATTTTATTGAACCAGGGAATCTCCTCTACACATGGTGTACACCAAGTGGCCCACATATTAATAATAACGGGATGGTCTGCTTTTTCTGCGTACGCTACTAAAGCATCCATTTTTATTTTTTTTACCTGCTGTGCAGAAATTTGATTTGTGCAAATACAAATTAAAAAGAATATCGTAAGTGTATTTATTATAATCTTTATCATTGTTGAAATGTTTAGACAGGAGCAAAAATCTTTATATTGCGACAAATGATTTGTGAAAATTTGAAGCAGTAAATGAATTTGGCTGCTCAGTTTACTTTTTTATATTCAATTTTGTGCTATGAACAGATGCTACCTTAAAAGCAAAAGACTTGTTTTTTTCTTATATCTTTTTTTATCTTCATCGATCATTGCCATTCCATCCTGCAAGTGTAAGGAATCAGATACCCCTGTAGTACAATTGCCAAAAAGTGGAAAGCCCAATGTAATACTCATTGTAGCAGATGATTTCGGATATGAGCTACCCGGCTACACAGGTGGCCAAAGTTATAGCACCCCAAATATTGATTTCATGGCTGCAAATGGCATGCAGTTTACAAATATGTTTTGCTATCCGGATGGTTTTCCGAGTAGGATAGCATTGTTTACCGGCAAGTATAATTTTAGAAATTATATCAGATGGGGTGCTATAAAGGATGAAGAAAAAATGCTGGGCAATTTATTTCAAGGAGCCGGATATGCCACGGCCTACTATGGTAAATGGCAGTTTGGAGATGGTGATGCAGGTTTAAAGGAACATGGTTTTGATGAATATGCAGTCTATCTGCCTTTTGCAGAAGATCAAAGATACAGAAGGTATAAAAATCCATTGGTGTATGAAAATGGTGCATACCTACCTGATGAAGAAGTAGCCAACAGCTATAGTGAAGATGAATTTGTAAGCAGGTTGACCAGTTTTATAGAAAGAAAAGTAAATGATTCGGTTCCTTTTTTTGCAGTGTACTCACTCAATCTTATAGCACAACCTTGGGTACCTACACCAGATGCACCTGCTTTTAAACTTTGGGATTATAATAAAGATGAAAGAGCAGATGATATTAAATTCTTACCGGGCATGATTGCTTATGCCGACAAAAAAATTGGTGAGATAAAAGATAAAATTTATCAAATGGGTATGTTGAACAATACCCTGTTTGTGTTTACCTCAGACAATAATACAGATACAAGAATTAATTCCCGCTGGCGCGGAATGGATGTGCAGGGTGCCAAAACGACCACGCAGTTTACAGGCAATCATATTCCATTTTTTGCCTACTGGCCCGGTAGCATTGCCGCAGGCAAAACAAATGCACAACTACATGATTTTACAGATCTGTTTACCACACTTGCAGATGTGGTCAGTATCTCTACCCTTAGTTATGGTCCTTTAGATGGTGTAAGCTTTTATAACAATATGATTGGCTTAAATGATGATAGTGTACGCACTGCGGTTTTTACAGATTGGGATAATGATCGTAAAGATGCAGACGCAGTTCCTATGGAAAGATATGCTTATGATAGTGTGTATAAACTATACGATGTGTATGGCGAACGTGCAGGTAAGTTTTATAATATGCGAAACGATCCCAATGAAGAAAGACCATTATTGGAATCTGCTTTAACTGCTACAGAGCTTTCAAAAAAAGCCGCATTACAAGATATTATTAACCGCTTACAATAAAGCCCTCATCGGTACTACCTAATGCAAAATATTGTTTTTATACATGGTGCACTTGGTGATGCATCGCAAATGAAAAATTTCTCTACATTTTTTGAAATTAAATATCATGTTCATATCATCAATTTGCCGGGGCATGGTGTAGATAGTGGGCATGATGCTGCATTTAATATGCAAAGCTTGGTAGATGTTGTAGCTAATGAAATAAGAGAAAAGCAATTGAAAGAAGTTATTGTATTTGGGTTTAGCATGGGTGGTTATATTGGTATGTGTTTGGCAAAACAGCATCCTACACTCATTAGCACACTCATAACCATCGGTACAAAATATGAATGGAGTACTGATATAGCCCTTGCCCAAGCAGGCTTTTTTGATACAAATACAATTGAAGCCAAACAACCCGCATTTGCCGCACAGCTATCTGCCCTGCATGGAGAAAATTGGAAAAGCGTCGTTGAAAAAACAGGCCATCTGATTCAAGCATTAGGCAATACACCATTACTTCATGATGATGATTATAAAAACATCTCATGCCCCACTATGATAATGCTTGGGGATAAGGACAGAATGGTAACCCTTGCCGAAACTATACATGTATTCAAACAGTTGCCAAATGGTTCATTGTGTATATTACCCAAAACCCCGCATCCTTTTGAACAGTTGGATGGTGCAGTACTAAGCAATATTGTAAAGCATTTTTTGGTCGGTTCCTAAACAATTCTGGGACGTTCCTAAACCTTCCAGAAACATCATTTTCTATCTGTAGAACTACAGATTTCAATAATATTACGCTATTTAGGACACCGATTGTGGAAATCAGATGCTATTTTTTTGCTTCGTCGTGCCTCCTCGCAATGATGGGCCGTGCGTGGGCATTGCCCGAAGGGCGAAAAAAATTAAACTTCAAACTTAAGACCTGAAACCTGAAACGGTTTTTTGCTTCGTTTCACTGTTATTCTGCCTCCTTTAAAAAGTCTGCTATGGCCAAATAAATTTGTCTGGCTACTTGTGTGTTGAAATTGGGGTCAATTATTTTTTGCTCATCTGCTCTATTGCTTAAAAAAGCAATTTCGAGTAAAACATTTGGAAAATCTGTGGGGGCATTTAGGAGGAAATTGAAATTGCCCACATTTGCATATTCACTCATACCTATGTCTAACATTCTTTTTAATACGGCCTGACTTAGCGGTCTAAATCCTATGTGTTTATAAAAAGTGCCGGTGCCATGCACGGTATCTGCTGCCGAAGAATTGAGGTGCAGACTAATTAACAAATCCGGATGCTGCAATTGTAGCCATTTTACACGGTCAGTATTTCCAAAACTACTATCGCTATGGCGGGTCATAATAACATGTACATTTTTTGATGCTAAATATTTTTCCAACTCTTTTGCAAACAGGAGGGTGTAGTCCTTTTCTACCACTTTGGAGGTAATGCCCGTTGCCCCTGTATTGCTACCTCCATGCCCTGCATCTATGGCTACCGTAATGGCATGTGGCTTTAATAGCTGTGGCTGATGTTTTACTAATACGACCAATGTATTGCCAAGGTAGTAGATGGTATAGCCCCAGTGCTGTAAATGTGTCAATTCTACAACCACCCTTACTTTATCATCCTCTTGCTGAAGGTGAAATATATTTTTTATGGCGGATAGCGTGGTGGTTTTCTGCGTGATCCAATTGGTATTGCTCTGCACACCAAAAATATCAATGATAATACGGGCTGGATTTATTTCCATATAACTGGTATAGGGCAGTTTTTCATCCAGATTTATCATGATGCTATCATAACAATTGGTACCACCTACAGCACGTATATTATTCATCAAATACCAGGGCTTGGCATAAAAGGCGGTGTCTCTTTTTACATCTTCTTTTGCAATAAAAGCACTATGGTATTTGGATAGTTGTACTTTATAATTATTTACATTGGAATCTATGACCTGAAGTAGCACATTGCTATCAAGATAACCCAGCTTTGCACTGCCTAATCTATCGGCACCCAAACTACCAGCCAAGAATGAAAGATTATTGGTGGTGCGTACCGCAATGGATTGTGCATGCACGCTGCATGCTGATACCATCAAAACAAGAACTGACCATACTGTAAATAATTTTATTCTCATACTATTGCAAATAAACTATTTCTGTTTAATAAGATTTATCATTTCAATGCATCAGATTAATTTTACACCACTCAATGATTATTTTGATCATATTTATGTAATCTCTTTGCTCAGAGATACAATAAGACAGGAAAAAATTAAAACGGAATTAAAGGGTTTACATTTTGAATTTTTATATGGTGCAGACCTTCAACTGGATACTGTAGAAAAATATATAGAACTGGGTTTGTATGATGAGGATCTTGCAGTAAAAAATCATAGAAGGAAGAAACGAATTACAAAAGGCATGTTGGGCTGTACCATCAGCCATAGAATGGTATATGAAGATGTAGTAAAAAATGGATATAAAAAGGTGCTGATTTTTGAAGATGATGTAGTTCCTATTGCAGATCATATTCCATATTTTACCCCCATTATGGAGCAGCTGCCACAGGATTGGGATCTGGTTTACTTTGATTATAACAAAAACACAAAGCGTAGTTTTTTTAACCGCATCAAGCAGAACTGGTATCATGTTCAAAAACGCATTGCCGGGCTTACTCATACACATACTGCATTAAATAATTTATATGCAAAACAGTATAGTACTCATTTAAAATTAGCAGGCTACCATGATTTTGCAGATGCGTATGCCATTACATTATCAGCTGCAGAGCAGTTGCTCATATTACAAACGCCTATTGTGTATTGGTCAGATCATTTATTGGCTTTTTGCTGTGCCAATAAAATTTTAAAAGGATTTATCAGTTTGCCAAAACTATTTTATCAGGAAAGTGCTTCACCGGCATTTGCTACTACTTCCTATACTGCTGAAAAAAAATAAACAGTTTTGCTTGTAATGGCAGTAGACCTATGTGCAAATGATTTATAGCTGTCTATACTTTTTTCCAGGGAGTAATTTGAAGTTTTTAAACCCCCCTATTTGTTTACCACCATTCAAATGTTTTTCAAGAAAACTTAGTATGCGGTATTTTGGTTTATCATGCTTTGCTTTTTCCCGTTCAGGATTTTTTTCTATTGTTGAGTAGTTCAATAAATGGCCCCAGTTGAACTGTGCAATCCACTCCTGCATAACAGCAGGATGTGTGCCCAAAAACTTACTATACCTATTCATTGGTCCATAATCATGGTGGGCAGGCTTGTTGGCAAATGCCTGTTCCTGATAGGCTTTGCCATGATGGGTTACTGTCATGGCCTTCTTTTTCTTTTGCATAAACGATGGTGGCCGCACCCATCCATAATGGTAGATACTGGCACCACTATAAGCCACATGTAGTTTATAGGTGCCCTCCTGCTGACGGTAATGCAAACCATCAAAATTTGGAATCATTCTAAAAGATTGTGCACTCTCCCAGCTGTGTATATCTGGCAGGTTGCGCACTATTCTTATTTCCCTTTCATACCAGCCATGTCCGTCTTGGTGATGAAAATAATCTCCCCAAAAATGTACGTAATCAAAAAGCAATCCTTCTACATTTTTATCATCCAAAAACTGCTTACACCTTGCTTGTATGATGGGTAAATATTTTTCATGTACCACTTCGTCTGCTTGTACATAAAAGAGCCAATCTCCTGTACAGGCTTTCATGGCAATGTCTGTTTGATGGCCATGCTCAGTGCCATTGGGATATTTTTCCAAATCCCAAACTGTGCGAATAATTTTTATTTTTGGAGAACCAATACTGAGTATTTCAGCTTCGGTGTTATCATCTGCATCATTATCGCCCAATGCTACTACAAATTCATCTACAATTGGAAGGATAGATTGAATGGCCTGCTTGATAGGAAAATAAAGCTTGCCCACATTCTTGCCCATTGTAAAACCGCTTATTGTCATTGCATTTTTTTTGTGATGAAAAAAAATAAAAATTTACGACTTTATACCTCTTTTTTATGGAAGCATAAAAATAGGAGGCCAAAGCTTGCATTATTCTTTTGACGATCTGCCTTTATCAAACCGCTGAAATACGGCAACAATAATACTCACTACAAAGCTAAAAAATAATGCCCACCAAATATTGTCCACCTTAAATCCATGTATGAAATAGGCATCAATCAATACAATGATGGCATTGATAAAAATGAGAAAAACGCCCAGGGTAAGAATTGTAATAGGTAGTGTAAGAATGATGAGTAATGGTTTTACCAATATATCAAGCAAAGCCCATACAATAGCCACCATGAGTGCAATGATATTATTATTTACTTCCACACCAGGCAGCAGCCAAGATGCAATGATGACAGCTATCCAAGTAAAAAATATTTTAATGATCCATTTCATCAGTCCAGTATTTTGTTAGGGTAAATTTAATATCATCTGGCTCCGCCAACATCAAATAACTTGTATTTCGTAAAAATCCTTTTGCTGAAAGTATTCCCGGGCCAGTGCAAGCAGTTCTTCTCCTGAAATATTCTTTACAGTCGCAATACTTTCTTCAAAATAACCCTCCGGCAAATCGTTCAAAATATAATTCTTCCACCGAGTGATTTGTTGAAATGGTCCATCTAAATCACCCAGCAAACTACCCATCATATAATTACGCACCAGGTACAATTCATCCTCATCCGGAGGTGCAGCGCACAGTAGATTCATCTCTTTATAAATCTCTTCAATAGTAGCTGCACACACATCCCGTCCGGCTTCTGTACTAATCATCCAGGCACTCTGCTGCTGATAAGGTTGTATATAGCTATAAATGCCATAAGTATATCCTTTATCTTCTCTTATATTACTCATGAGCCTACTGCCAAAATACCCACCAAAAATATTATTGAGCACCAAGGATTTTACATAATCCGGGTGCTTTCTACCGGGAAAAGATCGGCCAATTCTGATAGCACCTTGCACACCATTTTCATCATTGATGATATGATGTTTTTTTACCATGTTTGGTATAATATTATGAGCCCTGTCGGGCAATGGCTTTGCATTCATGGGCAATGAACCAAAGTGGGCTTCCAACAATGCATCAAGATTATCTGGCAAATGACCTGCTGCAAATATTTTGCAAAATCCATGGGTATAAAATTGATGATAGAATGCATTCAATTCTTCTCTAGATAAGGCTTCATAGGCAGCTGCATTTGAGGTGATGCCGTAAGGATGTGCCTCACCATACAGCACAGCATCAATCAATCTATTGGCTACAAAATCGCACTTTCTCAGGTTTACGGACAATCGCTGCAATTGCATTTTTCGGTAGATATTAATTTCATCTTCCGGAAATACAGCTTCATTTATTAATGATGCTATAAGCGGTAGGAGTATAGCCACATGCTTACTGAGGCAATGCAGGGTAATGGTAGCTGTTTCATTATAACAACTCCTGCTTACAGATGCACCATAATATTCTATGGCTTCACTTATGGCAAGTGCTGTTTTATTTTTTGTGCCGTTCTTTAATAGAAAATTTGTACTGGCCGCTATCAGGTTTTTATCTTCGTACCAATTGCCGGCATTAAATACCCATTCTATTTTCACCACCTCCTGTGCACCACCATGCATGGCATACACCGGTGTGGCATTGGATAACTTATAAATGAGTGGGGTATCTAATTTTAAATGAAAAGCAACGGCATCTTCTATGGCGGGTGCTTTTTTACGATTGAGTTTATCCATATATCAAGGCAACAAATGTATGAAAAGCAACTAAAAGAAATGCCTTTACTACATGGGGTTCTCAAGATATATTTGCCCCCCATGCGAATTGTTTTAATACAACAGAATGATACGGAATATGCCGGTTATATAAAATCTATGCTCATGGATTATGCGGCCTGGTTATCTTATCCTATTTTACCATTAGCCCATGTTAAACAAGCAGAGCATGCATTGTATATCCAACAAATATCCGAAGCAGGTAGATTAAAAAAAATGCTGCTGCAAAGGGCTTTAAAAAAACAAATAGCTGAAGTACAGCCGCAACTTGTTGTTTACTTAGACACTATTTTACAAGTACATGAGCAGCTTCCCGCAGTTGCATTTATAAGTGTAGAACACATTAAACCACATTTGGCGCAGCCAGCTATTTCTGTATATACAAGTCATGCAAATGATTTTGTAGATGAAAGGATACGAATATTTCCAGTGGCCATTCCTGCCACATATAAGCCTTTGGAATGGCAGGACAGATTATTGGCAAAATCCGGATTTACGGGCAATAATGAATATTTCATCAGTCTCATACAAGCTGAACCATTAGAAGCTGTTATTGATTTACTCAAGGCATTTTCTCATTTTAAAAAATGGCAGGCCAGCAGTATGCAGCTCATATTAATCTGTAATACGGCACAGGATTTATCTGCTCTAAAAAATAAAATCAGCACCTATAAATACAAGGATGATATTGTTATATTGGAAGACATAGCAGACACTGCATTAGCAGGTTTATTGGCATCTGCGTATGCTTATATACATTTTTTTTCAGCAGCAGATGGGGCCATGCCCTTAGTGGCAGCACTGCAATGCGGCACTCCGGTCATCAGTTCAAAGCAAGCAGAACCCTCATCCTATGTAGCAGCTTATCAGGAAGGATTGCTGATAGCTGAAAATGAAACCCCGGAAGCCACAGGTGTTCTGATGCAAAGAATATATAAAGATGAAAATCTAAGAACCCATCTG
>CALAGJ010000144.1 GCA_937892395.1 uncultured Parafilimonas sp. | reverse complement strand
TACCTTTAAACATATTCATACTACTAATTTTAGCTAAGATATTGATTTTGCTAATGATAATAGTATTTATTTTGGGGTGATTAAATCAGTACTTCTAAAAAATTTATTGTATAGAGTTGGTATGCAAAAATTATTAGAACATCCAGAAATTGGCAATAACTTTCTTGTAGATAACTTACCATATTTTAGTACACATTTTTCTAAGGAGCAATTAAATATTTTAATCGAAAGTCCATATTTAACTAAAACTCTTCTGATTTCTAAAATCAACATCCACACTATGGATGATTTAATCAATCCTAAAAATTATGATACAGAAACTTCAAAAAGGGATATAGAAAAGGGATCCTGTACCTGCCTATATGACTTAGGATGCCCTGACCCACTAAACACTTGTTGCAACACAGGGTGTACCGTAAATAATTTATATGAAATGTGCGTAGTATATGGAACTAGTGGCTGTAAAGGAAGATGCTCAGGTGCTGAGCCAACACTTAATCCAGACCCATTAGGTGGAAATCCTCTTTGATTAATGAGATTCAAATCATAAATATGATATCAAAAAAGAAGCAAATAATAATTGTTGGCATTTCCATTTTGTTTTCAATTCTATTTAACATTATTTTATTTAACATAGACGTACTTGCTGAATATTTTACAAACAAGTCCTTTGATACTTTTACTCAGCCCCATATAGCAAGGTATGTGTGCTACTTATTATTCGCTTCTTTTTTCAATAAATCCGAAATAAATAAAGGTAAACTTTTTCTCATCATTCTCCTTCCGGTTTTTTTAATTGACTCAACCACTTTATTCTTGGGTCCTGATTTATTTCCTCACAGATTTCCTTATGCTACTTTGTATCCTGCTTTGGGTATTTACTGTGGATTAAATTTGAGGCAAGGAAAAATTAAGGTTGTATTTAATTTTTTTATTTCAATACTTTTTATAATCGTATCACAATTATATACTATACCCTATTTGTTGAGATTTATGCATTATATACATGATATTTCTCAAAATACAAACACAACCCTAACCAATAATTTTTTTTTGGGAATTGACAAAAAAACAGTTAACCTATTTGATACATTAAATGGTTCAAAGGCTGCTCTTATTGAGTTTTATTTTGTTGGATGCGCACCTTGTGAGCAAAAATTCACATACCTGAAAAATATTTCAAATAAATACAAAACTCATGATTTTAGCTTTGTACTTATTTGTGATGGAACTGCAAATACTTACAAGCAATTTTTAACACACTCTGAACAAAATAAAGATAGTAGTATAATTTTTTTGTATGATTCCAATAACACAATACCAAAGTATAAAATTGATGGCTACCCTACTGAGTTGTTAGTTGATAGTGAAAAAAATATTATAAAAAAAGAAAAGGGCTTTGGAATTTATTTGGCCGATGATTGGCTCAAAAGAGAAATATTCATTTTAGACAAAATATTATTGAATGAGAAATAATTTTTATACCGTATCGGTTTGCATCTTGATGTTATACACGGTATGTATCTCTTGTAATAAATAACCACAAATAATTACTGATATTTCTGGGTTAAAAGTGCAAAATGATAGTTTAAGATCATTTAAAATTTACAACAAAGGAAACGGGCAATTGATTATTTACAAGTGCATAACAAGTTGTTCTTGCAGTACATTAAACTTAAATAAAAATCAAAGTATAGAAGCAGGTGACTCACTAACAGTTCAAATTAAAATCGATAAAAAAAATAGTGAAACCAATGATTTGTTTACATTACTCTACAAACAAATTCAAAAAAACAACTAACTTCTTATCGATTCATATTATGATTTAAATTATTTTACTAAGTTCTTAGGATATTTATTATAAAATAAAGTAATAAAGTAAACCTAGATTTTGCAGTTAAAATTTATTGCAGACTCGAAATGGTACATACGTAAGCATTTGAGAACAATTATTAACTTTAAGAAAATTCCCTATTACTTCATCCAAACATTTACCTCAAAAAACAAGTCTATATTGCCTTTCAACTTTTCATTACAAAGTCAACTGCAAAATCAGGTTAAATTGGGTAAAAATAGTTTTATTCACTTTTCGATTCACCTATTTGATACTGGATATTTCCAAAAGAACTTTGTAATAGAGGCAAACACGGATAGTGTTTTTCATGTAGTAAATGTAAGAGGGCATTTCAATCCAGGGAAAATATAAGTTATGAAGATGATGGTGCACAAAAAGTATTGATACTTACCCTAAAAGTAAAACCTTACCCCATCAAAAATTTATAGCCCACTCCTTTTATGGTTTGAATACAATCTATACCCAGTTTTTGTCTTATTTTTCTTATATGTACATCAATAGTTCTATCACCCACTATTACATCTTGACCCCAGACTTTATCTAATATTTCCTGTCTCAAAAAAACACGACCAGGTTTAGAAGCCAATAAATATGTTAACTCAAATTCTTTTCTTGCCAATAAAACAGGATTGTCTTCTACATATATAAGGTATTTAACCGGATCAATTTTTATAACTCCAAAATCTAGCAATTTGTTTTCATCTTTTTGTACCCTTCTCATTAAAGCATGCACCCTGCTTACCAATACTTTTGGACTTATTGGTTTTGTTATGAAATCATCAGCACCTATATCCAACCCTTTTATGTGTGTAGCTTCATCATCCAAAGCAGTTAAAAAAACGATTAGTGTATCTTGAAATGCTGCTTGTGAGCGAAGTTGGGTACACACTTCAATTCCTGTTTTATAGGGCATCATAATATCCAAAATGATAAGCGCAGGCTGTATTTGTTTTGCTACATCTATTGCAGCCCTGCCATCTGCAGCGGTATATACTTCAAAGCCCTCTTTACCAAGATTATATGCAATTATTTCAAGTATATCTGGTTCATCATCCGCAATAAGAATTTTATTAGTGCCTACCTCCATGCAGAATTATTTCCGCAAATGTACTCTCTGTCTTATTATTTTCCTTTGGCACAATATTATCTAATTGTTAACAAGCTTATACAACACTAAGGGTTACATTTGTATTTCTATTATGACAAACAAATACATAGTATTCGTATTTTTTATTATAAGTTTTATTACTTTTGGCTGCTCCAATACATTGTGGGCACAAGCAGATAGCAGCGTAATACCATTTGATCATATTTACTTTCATAAGCAGATAGAAAAAAGTAGAGCTGCCATTTGGGCATTAGATGGTAAAGCAGACTCTTCATTCATTCCCGGTAGGGATACATTGCTAAATAATAGATTAAATCAACAACTGCTAAATGGTATAGATGAAAAACGATTTTATATAGAGCGTACCAGTCTGGCAAATAGCAATCAGAAAGTAAGGCTACTAAGAGGGATACAAGAAATATTTCAATTTTTTTATAAAGGTTATACCTCAAATGAATGTAAGGCTGTTGCACTTGCAGATGCATTGTCACTTTTTGATACTGCTCTGGAATTATACCTCAATGGAGAAAGCATTGCCCCTGCATTTGATAATTATTCTTATGAAAGTTCAAACATTGTTATACGTTCTGTTGCTTTTGCAGATAATAAAGGCTATGATTCAGAATCTGATCATATTCATTATAAATACTGCTTGCAATATCCTGAAAAAACAATGTATGTGCTCAATGGTCATATTGATTTGCCTTATGCAGATACACTCATGGCACTTGCCTCCAGAAAAGCTCCCGAAACGGTGTTTGATTATGCCGCATCTTCACTCCCGGTAGTTGGTTTGCTGCGCAATAGTAAAGACCCCATGACCCAAACCATTGTAAAAATGGCCAGCATGCGTGATGGGCAACAATATTTTCCTTTTTTAGATAATCTGAATAAAGGTAGAATTAGTTTTGATGATGTAGCATTGGCCTTAGAAGATAGCACAAAATATTACAGCCTTTTGGTAAAGACAGCAATTGATTATGCAGATGATTTACGTAAAAAAGATACAGCTGCTACACTCACTACCCTAAGGGCAAAGTTGGCACAAAAAGCAAAAGAAATTTATGTAAATGTAATTAATGATCTGCATGAAGAGCAAGACCCGGTTCGGTTTAAAAAAATTGATAAATTAACTCCCGAAGAATTGTATTACCTGGCAGTAACTACAGAAGAAGATATTTATACAAGTAGTTTTGTAAGAGGGGTGTATCCACGGGTGTGGAAGAATATGCTAAAGCAGGATATAGGTGGAGGTGATAGTTTAATGCTTTTAATGCGCTTTGATTATTTTAAAAAATGGGTGAAAATGTGTGCAAACTATAATACACTCAGTAATTTTTTACAACGTATGGAGCCTAATAATGCGCAACTACTCATGAAAGCATTTGTGAATGGTTTAGATAAAACAAATAGTTTAGAAGATGCAGTAGATGTAGCAGATGCTTTTGGTAGTATTAATGACAAATCAATTCGCAATTTATTGCTGAATCAATTGCGTAACAATTTGCAGCTAGCACGCACAAGTGGTAGTCTAAGGTCTATGGATATCTATAATATTTTAGAAAAATTGTTTATGGCCAGTTCGGATACGAGTATAGATGTAAGCAAAAGCTTAGGCATTTCAAATATATATCGTAGTACGAATAAAGAACTGCAGAATGAGGCAGGGCGCATTATCATACAACAATTTTTTTATGGGGATAAGGATGGCATGGGTATTTATAATCGATTTATAAATACATATAGTGGCAGTGCAAACTGGTCTGTGGTAAGCACCCCTCAATGGGCTGAAATACGTTCAAAAACCGGAGTGCCTATTTCCATATTTTGTAATAGAGCATTGGATGAAGAAAAGAATCTGGATGCTTATGCCCAAGAAGCATTGTGCTCCTATTTAGATAGTACGGAGCAGTATCCAAGTTTTGTAATTCACAGGGGACATAGTTATTTTTTGCCTTATACATTAGATCAATTGTTTTCCACAGCAAGGGTCATTTATTTAGGCAGTTGTGGTGCTTACCAAAATTTAGATAAGGTACTTACTACTTGCCCCGAAGCTCAAATTGTATCATCAAAACAAACAGGCAGTGGTTCGGTAAATTTCCCTATGATTATTTATATGGCGGAAGCATTAAGGCAGGGTAAGGATCTGGATTGGCCAGATATATGGAGGCATTTTAGCAGCGTTTTTGCAGGCAATGAATATTTCCCGGATTATGTACCTCCTTATAAAAATTTGGGCGCACTTTTCCTAATGGCTTACAATAAACTTCAAGTGCCGGAAGCTATTAATGGCGGGGCTGTCAATTAATCCTGCTGCGCAGCAATAATAGACGGATAAGCACTAAAATCTATTTTTAAAATTTAAGTACTGAATCATCTATACGCCCAATTTCTTTTTCCAATATTTCAATAAATTTTTTTCTGGAAATCATATTTGCACCCATACTTTCTAAGTGATTGGTATGGACCTGGCAGTCAATTAATACAACTCCCATATCCTGCAATTTTTTCACCCAGCATATCAATGCATATTTACTGGCATTGCTATGTGTACTAAACATGCTTTCACCAAAAAATATATTGCCCATCAATAGGCCATACAGACCTCCAACTAAAGCACCATTCAGCCTTACTTCTGCACTATGGGCAATTCCTTTTTCATGTAAATGAATAAATGCGTTTTCCAATGCTGATGATATCCATGTGCCATCCTGCCCAGGGCGTTGTATCGATTTACAAGCATGAATGACTGCTTTAAAATCAGTATTAACTGAAAAATGGAAAGCATTGCGCAGCAATAATTTTTGCATGGATTTACTCACTTTCAACTGAGATGGCCGCAATACAAAACGTGGATCGGGATGATACCATAAAGGAACTTCACCCTTATACCAAGGAAAGATGCCCTGGCTATATGCCTGCAAAATTGTAGCAGGGCTAATAAAACCACCAATAGCAAGCAGACCATCTTCATCTGCCAGCTCAGGGTTGGGGAAAAGTAAAATTTCTTTGGAGTCGTTATTGTTTGAAAACATGCTGAAATTATTGCTCTATCAGCAGTTCAATGGTGGCATTAATGCCGCGGTCATTTACCGTATTGCACATGGGTTTTAATGTATCGTAATCGCCATTTTTTACACCATATTTTCCTTTGAAATGTATGATCATAGCACATTGTTCAGCTTGATCTTCGGTGTGGCCACACACTTCCATTAGTGTTGTAATGACCCAGTCAAAAGAATTGACATCATCATTCCAGAGTATTAGCTGATATGATGAAGTTGTATCAGTTATTGATACAGTAAAATCAGAAACTGCAATATCTGATTCAATGTCTTCCTTATAAAACATGGTACAAAAATAAGCAATAGCTGTTTAGTTTTCGCCTTAGGGCTAAAGTTGGCAACTGATTGAACTTGGCTTCATATTGCAGCGCATCAAAAAAATCATTTTCTATGATGGAGTATATTTGAAGGAATGTACAACTATTTCTACAGAAGCTGCATTGGTGGGCACCCTACCTTGAAACATCCAGAGATTGATAAAAGCTGGCATTTTTTTCTGACTGATAGATTTGGGTGGTGCAGTACAAGTGGCAGTGGCAAAAAGATTGCTGTCATCGTCATAAAAACCATACAAACTTTTGAATACAACTGCATTTGTGGATCTTGTAAATCGATGTGTGGTATAGGTGCCACTTAGTAAAAAATTTTGTGTAAAACTAAAATTTGTATTGCCAGCTTGAGCCGGCCAAACGGTGTAATTCAGGTTTGGATTTGAGGCATTGCCCCATCGGGCAAACTCAATATCCATTTCATCAAATCCATCATTGCCTGAATAATTAAATAAACCAAAAACAACATTTTTATCCAACAAATCAATCCTGCCTTCTATCTGCCATTGCCAACTACCCATACCAAAACTATCTGCTGACTGCAGCTCTGCACAGTACCATTTATTCTGATATTTTCTAAGTTTTAGATGTAAATGACCTTGCGCATCGAGCCATACATTTTGCTTGGCCCAATAGTTTGGACCCGGTCCAATTTTTTCAGAAGGTGAATGTTTTACCTTCCAGTTATAACCGCTAAAACTAATGGTGTTTACCATCGCTTTATCCTCTATAAACATTTGCTGACTATCTGCTACAGCTTGTTTTTTGCAGGATGCTAAACACCCACAATAGATGGTTACTAAAATGAAGATACTATTTTTCATATTACTTCCAATATTGTAAGAATAGTGCAATGTAATGTATGGGAGTGAAAGAGCAAGTTAAGATGTTGACTTACGATTTCTTATAAAATCTATTTTTTAGTTAATCATCGTATTTCTTTCGATTCAATATTTTAATACTTATCATCATCCGTTGTCTGTGGTGTATTCATCTACATCAGATGCTTCATTTCCCGAAGGGAAAAAAATCTAAAAAAATATATTATCCTGATGATATTATTTGTCTAAAATAGAACTGATATGATGCTTTCCTTTAAGCATATATTTTTTACTTTGCTCTATTGCATCCATTACTTGTTCTAAAATTTCATCTACAGTTTTGGAATAGTCTATTTGAAGCGGTTCTTTGAATCTGATGCTAAGTTGTGTTCCTGTTTTTTTGAATCGAAGGCCCGTTTTATTGAATGCTCTCCAAAAGCCATTGATAACTACAGGTACAACTACGGGCTGATTATTTTTAATGATATGTGCTGTGCCTTTTCTACCAGGTGCAAATGGTTTTGTGGTACCCTGCGGGAATGTTATGACCCAACTTTTATGGAGTGCTTCATCAATTTTTTCCGTATCGTTTTCGTCTCTGTTTCTATGCACATTTTGTCCCTCAGCCCGCCAGGTACGCTTTACTGTAAGGGCGCCGGCCAGTTTAAATAGCTTGCTAAGTAAGCTGCTGTTCATAGTTTCTTCAGCAGCTACAAAATGTACGTTTGTAAAAGGATTGAGCAGATAATAAGGTACACCAAGTTTGTTTTCTTTTCTCCATTTGACTGCACAGAAGATGTGTAGAAAAAGCATGACATCTGCAAAATATGTTTGATGATTACTTACAAATAGTACATTTTTTTTTGGCAATGAACGCAGGTGTTCTGTACCTTCTATCTCTAATTTATTGTACAAGGCCAATCCCGGATAGGTAGCCATGCCAACTATCGAATAGACCAATGCACGCACCGGTTTTATGTACTTGATTCTTTCTGCAATGGATTGAAGCATATCGTTATGGCCGTGAAATTAAGCATATTAACAAAAAGACAGGAAATTTTGTTATGGCGCTTCAATCAATACATACCAGCTTCCTCCGTTTCATAACCCTCATCTATCAATAAATTCTTTCCATCTGCGGCAGTGGTAGCTAATGTATCGCAACGATTATTATAAGGATTATCTGCATGCCCCTTTACCCAATGAATATTGATTCTAAACTGTTTGGCTATTAATTGATATTGGATCCAAAGGTCCTTGTTTTTTTTGCCTCCTTTAAAATTTGTAGCAATCCAGTTTTGCAGCCAACCTTTTGAAATAGCATCTGCCACATAGCGGCTGTCTGTATAAATAGATACCGGAATATTTTTTTTTGTAATGGCTTCTAATGCTTTGATTACTGCCAATAGTTCCATCCGGTTGTTTGTGGTTTTTCTAAAGCCAGCAGACAGTTCTTTGGTATGATTTCCAAACATCAGAATGGCACCATAACCTCCCGGACCCGGATTGCCTCTGGATGAACCATCCGTATATATGATTAATTTTTTTTCGGTATGCATATATATGGCAAAATAAAGAAAGTACATGATTGAAAATAAAAAAATGTTCCACCTTTTCAGATGGAACATTTTCACACATACGGGAATATGGATGTGCAAAAAACGATTACCAATTGCTAAAGCGCAAGCCTACTGTATAGGGGTATTGCTGTAGTCCATTTTGATGAAGTGTATTTACACTATAGCTGCCGTACACACGCACCGGGCCGATACCCATTTCTGCCACATAGGCAAAGCGCCATGGTTCCAGATCAAAGTCTCCTTTTATTTTATCTTTACCTCGCTCATCACTTATTTGTTTATTTCTGCTACTTATGCGGTATCCCGCACTTACGCCGGCACTCAGTGTAAAACCTTTTCGTTTTTCCGGAGTTGCATTGATATTAAACATCAACGGTACGGTAAGATAATTGACAAATAATTTATTTTTTGAAAAGCTTACAGAGTCTCTGTAGATATAGGAAGGATCATCGTTATAACTGATTGCTTTTTTATACCGATAATTATACATTTCCATACCCAGACCATATTTGAGATTGAGTACATGCTTTGTAATGTTTAGTTTTTGCATAAAAAACCAGAGGTTTACGTTGCTGGATTTACCCGTGTTTAAATCAAGGTCATCTGCGGTAAAAGCTGCGCCACCATTTGCGTTGAGATATGCATTTGCCTCGGGGCTTCCATAGTCTGTTTTGTCTCGCATATTAGCAAAGCCTAAATCAAATATAAACCAGTTGGTACTTATATTGGATGGTTTACTATTTTCTTCATCATCGTTATCAACATCATCGTCGTTGCCAATGGTGATGTCAATTGTTGCATGTGGATCTCTTCCTGTTGTATCTCTATCATCAGATTTCTTTTTGTTTTTAATGATGATAAAATTTCCTACTTTAATGGTATCGCCAGCATTTGTGGCAGTGCTATCCTGGGCTTTAGTTAAACCGGCACACAATAGTGCCAAGAGCATGAGTACATACTTTTTCATATTCTATTTGTATTTATTTTTTTATGGAACCAGATGTTGATTTGATGATGTCACCATTGATGTCGGCAATGTTTTTTGTTTTATCACTAAAGATTTTTCCAGCTTTTCTGATTATGCCTTTCAATTTATTTTTATTCAGATTTAAAGCACCTACATACAAATTATTTTTATCATCATCTGTTTGTAAAACTGTGTAGTGATTACTGTTTGATGCATTGGTCAGCATGGCTATATCCGCATCAGTATTTGTTTGTACTTTTTCGTTTATAGCCGCAGTCACAATGGAATTTATTGTTTCATTCATTTCATCATCTGAAAGATTGTTTGCTGCAATGATTGAATTATTATCAGCTTCAGTTGTATTGATTGCTTCAACTGATATGGTTTTATACGCATGGTCAGAATTATTTGTTACAATACTATTGTCAATATTGTTTTCTTTAACATTTACGTATTGCTCTATTGTATCGTCGTTGATTTTTTTATTTGTTGTTTTTGCTTGGATAGTAGTATTCAATAGTTGCTTTTGAAAACTGTCTTTACTACTGATGGATGCCGTTTTGCCTGTTACATTTTTTGTGTCATAGGTGGGCTCTATCTTTTTTGAAATTTCATTAGTATTTGATGCTGTTTGATCCTGCTGAATAGTATTTTTACTATTCCACAAAAACCATCCTCCTGTTAGTAATATAGCAATAGAAGCAGCAGCCATCCATCTGCGTGGAGCAAGAGAAACTACCCGGTGAGCCTCTTGTTTGTAGAGTGATGCTTTATTTGAAAAAACAATAGTTTCTTTTGGCATTTGGGTATGGAGCAATACCTCCAACGCAGGTTTGTAAGTGGGGTTATTTGAAAGCCATCTATCAACTGATTCTTTTTCATCAGTGCTGAGTTCATTGTCAGTATAGAGCAGAAACCATTCTTCACAGTTTTCTGTATCTATATGCAATGCTGTTGATTTGTACAGCAATTCCTTATGCTCAAATATGGTCAAACCTTCATCTGCTAGTTTTGTATCTCGAAGCAAATCAAACTCATCACTTAAATCAGAATTTTTGAGTAAAAAATTTTCTACTTCTGTTTTTTCCTCCGCAGAAAGTTCATTATCTATATAAAGCAGAAAAAAGGATTCGTAATTATTTCTATTTATTTTCACTGCAAATAAATTGTCTGTTATAAAACATTTTCGGGTTTTGTAATGTAGTTTCTGAGTGTAAGCCTTGCCCTATGTAGATAAACTTTTACCTGACTTTCATTTAGTCCGGTTATTCTACCTATTTCCTCATAACTATATCCTTCATAATCCTTTAGTAGTACAAGACTGCGCTGTGTATCATTTAGCCTGCTGAGCGCATCTTGTAAATTCTTTTTAAGATTGTTAATTGGTTGTTGTACCACTCTCATTGTTTCATTAAACTCATCTCGTAGATGCACCCGCTTTATTTTTCTGAGGTGGTCAATCATTTGATTATACGCTACCGTAAACAAATATGATTTACACCTATTATTATCAACCTCTTCTCTGTGCTTCCAGAGTTTTTCAAATGCTGACTGCACAATATCTCTTGCATCCTCTTCATGCCTTAGATTTTTTACGATAAATCTAAACACATTGTCTGCATAGTTATCTACACATAAATTGTATTCCCGTTCCGTCATAAATAGTTTTCTCTGTTCTGCTACACGCCAATTCTACTCTTTTACGGAGTAAAGCTATTAATGTTACAATCCTCTAAAATTTTTCTAAAATTAACCTCTTGACGATAGGAATCGCTGGTGCAGGTTTCCCTGGATAAATTCTTCACCATTACCTTTTGATTTTTCTTGCTCACAGGCTTCTTTGTTGCTCTTTGCCTCTTTCTTATTTGCCGTAGGCAGCAAATAAAAAAATACTATTAAAGTCAATAGCATAAAACAAAGCAAGTAGAGTAATGATTTGTGTTTGATAGCAAAAAAATTTTTACGAAGGTAATCGTCTTAGACAAAGCAACAAAAATTTATTTTACTAAATATATTAGTAATTTTACCCCGACAAATTGGATTGTAATAGAATGATTGGTTTTGTGCCTGATAATCATTTTGAAAATTTAATGTATGAAGGCAATTATAGATTGTAATAGTTTTTATTGTGGATGTGAGCGTTTATTCAGACCAGACCTCTGGGAAAAACCCGTGGTGGTACTGAGTAATAATGATGGCTGCATTATAAGCCGTACGGATGAAGCTAAAACGCTGGGTGTGGATATGGCTGTACCATACTATCAAAGTAAGGATGCTATAAAGCAACATGGCATCAGTGTTTTTTCGAGTAATTACTATTTGTATGGAGACCTGAGCCGCCGGGTAATGGATTCACTTAAACTGTTAGTAGGTGCAGATAAAATTGAAGTGTATTCTGTAGATGAATGTTTTGTTGATTTGGATGAAGTGGCTGTGCAGCAGCTACCGACCTATCTCAGTATGCTTAAGGAAAAGGTGGAAATGTGGACGGGTATAAAAGTTTCTATTGGTGCTGCTCCTACCAAAGTGCTGAGCAAAGTAGCCAATAAACTTGCAAAAAAAGATAAGCAGGGCACCGGTGGTATATTTGTTTTAGATACAGCAGATGGCATACAAAAAGCCCTGAAAGCGACAGCAGTAGCGGATTTGTGGGGTATAGGCAGACGATATGCTCATAAGCTCAGGGAGGAATGGCATATTTATAATGCCTGGCAGCTGCGGCAAATGAGTGAGGGCTGGGCACGCACACAGCTGGGGGGTGTAACGGGAGTGCGCTTTATCAGAGAACTACAAGAGCTGCCTTGTATTGCGCTGAAAGATCCACTGATTAAAAAGAAAATGATAGCTACCACCCGTATGTTTGGCAAACCTGTGTACGCACAAAAAGATCTGCGGGAGGCTATTGCCACATATACGGCCCGTGCTGCCGAAAAGCTACGCAGACAGCATGCTGCTGCCCGGCTTGTAGAAGTAATGCTGGTGTTTAATGATGAATCACGCAGCAAAGAGTATGCGCCACGCAGTGTACATAAGCATATCTTAATGCCTACTGCCACATCTATAACACATGAGTTGCTTGGCTTTACATTGCCAATGGTGGAGCAATTGTACCAACCCGGTATGCGATACATAAAGGGCGGGGTAATGCTTGCCGATATTGTGCCCGATACTGCCATACAGGGTAACTTGTTTTTTTTGCCTACATACAATCGAAGACACCTCCTTATGGAAGCTATGGACAATATTAATTTTGGAATTAAAGAAGATACGGTAAAATATGTGAGCAGTGGACTACAGCGCAACTGGAAGATGAGGCAGGAAATGCGCAGCCCACGATATACTACAAGGTGGAATGAGCTGTATGAATTGCACTAGTGGTGCTATTGATACAATCGAAATGCTCTAAACCACGCATAAAAAAACCCACGCAATGTGGGCATTTGGTGGGAGTTGACGGGTTCGAACCGCCGACCCTCTGCTTGTAAGGCAGATGCTCTAAACCAGCTGAGCTAAACTCCCATAAATAAGAATATTTCCTGAAAGGAGTGCAAATATAGGAGCATGTGAATGATAGCCAAACTTTCTCTAAAAAATTTCTTAATTGTACTCCTTGTTTAAAAATGTTTTTGCAACAAAGTTGCGTAAACGTATTTTTGCAAAATGCTGAACAAATGGATTAACTGGGATGCGCTGGGTATATCAGCTTCTGTAATATGTGCCATACACTGTGCCATACTGCCCATTTTTCTTACCAGCCTTCCTGTATTTGGGTTCGAGATTTTGCATAACCAAGCATTTGAAATTGCTATGATTCTGGTAGCCGCTTTTGTTGGATTATATGCACTACAACATGGTTGGAGGAAGCATCACCACAAAAAAATACCTATGATTTTATTTATAATTGGTATGATGTTTCTCTTAGGTAAAGAATGGTTTCATGACATTGATATGTATCTACTAATACCAGCAGTTTCATTTATTTTAATGGCACATATTTTAAATTATCGACTTTGTAGAAAAGCAAATCATTGTCATAGTTCTGATTGCAAACATGAGGGCGTTTTTTAGTATTTTTTCTAAGAAAGTTTCTTTAGTCTGTATTACGCTCCCTTGAATCAAATGGTATTAAACACTGTAATATATTTGAGGGGAAATTAAATTTGTTGATTACATGAAAGAGATACTAAATAGCTATGCTGCTTATAATGTGTGGGCAAATACAAGAATCATTAATACGATATTGCCCCTCGATAAAGAAAAACAAATGATGCCGGTGAGGAATAGTTTTCCCGGAGTATATACAACACTTTATCATATATGGGATGCTGAAAGTATATGGTGGCAGCGTTTAAAATTAGTTGAAACCATTTCTATACCGAGTAAGGATCAAAGTGAACTACCTATACTCTCGGTATGCAACAAACTATTGCAACAAAATAAAGAATGGGAGGATTGGGTGCAAAAATCGACAGAGGCTGCTATTCAACATGAGTTTATTTATCAGAACAGTAAGAAGCAATCTTTTAAACAGCCTGTATGGCAAATGCTACATCATATTTTTAATCATGGCACCTACCATCGAGGACAGATAGTAACAATGCTTCATCATTTGGAGGTAAAAAAAATTCCACCTACAGATTATATTGTTTTTAGTAGAGGTAAATCAAATTAGATTAAATCTTATGGATTAAGTAGCGCAGGAATTTTAAAAAACAAATTGATTTGGTGTTGAGGTGAAGTTTTTATCACTTCTTTGTTGTAAATAGAGAATGTTATTTTATCGTATTTTGGTATTCCTGAATTTAGATTCGTTTCATTTGAAACAGAAAAACATTTGTGCAGCGTGCATTTGCAACAAAAGCTTGGCTTGTGGACAGGCCCAAAACACTATTTTCCGTATCAGTATTCCTCCTACAATAAAGTAAAGGGATGAATGTAAAATATGTTTTAAAAAATAATTTGGTTTGCATTATAAACCAGTCTATGTTTGCATCCTTTATATTATGAAACAGATTTTATTAAGCCTTTGCTTACTTTTTTCAACAGGCATTTTTGCACAAGTAACCATATCTGGAAAAGTAACCGGAGCAAGAAACAAACCACTTCAAGGTGTATCCGTTACAGTAAAAGATTCATACGATGGTACAGTTACTGACTCTACAGGAGCATATAGTTTTTCAACCACAGAAAAGGGAAATGTGACGATCGAATTTTCTGCACTCAACTATAATAAATATGAGCAGCCCATCACTATTGAAGGTGCTAACCTTATTGTAAATGCAGGCTTAAAAGAAGAGCTGAATGAATTGAATGCAGTTACTGTTACTGCGGGCTCCTTTGAAGCAAGTGATAAGAAAAGAGCTGGTGTTGTGCTCAACTCTATAGACGTAGCTACTACGGCAGGGGCCAATGCTGATATTACATCTGCTATGAAAACACTACCCGGCGCTCAGCAAATTGGCGATCAGGAAGGCCTCTTTGTAAGAGGTGGTGCTGGCTATGAAACCAAGCAATTTATTGATGGCACGGTTGTCAATAATCCATTCTTTACAAGTGTACCGGATATTGCTACAAGGGGACGTTTTTCTCCCTTTTTATTTAAAGGAACCGTGTTTAGCACCGGAGGCTACAGTGCCTTATATGGTGGTGCATTGTCATCTGCGCTTATTTTAGAGTCTATTGATTTGCCAGATCGTAGTGCAGGCAATGCTTCTATATCTCCCATCTTAACCGGCATAGGGTATCAAAATTTGAATAAGAAGAAAACTGCCAGCTGGGGGGTAAATTATGGTTATGTAAATCTTGCGGCATATTTTAATATCGTGAAACAAAAGCCGGACTATTTTGCCGTTCCAGAATTTAATAATGGTGATGCCAATTTTCGCATTAAAACAAAAAATGGTATTGTAAAATTTTATTCAAGTATCAATACAGGAAATTTGGGTTTGCGTAGACCTGATATTGATAGTGCTGTACTTAAAGATGCTTTTGGATTGAAGAACTTTAACTGGTATAATAATTTAAGCTGGCGTGAAACTTTAGGTAATGGCTGGAAAATGAATCTCGGATTTGCATTCAGTAAGAACAATGATAAACTTTCGCAAGAAATTCAAGACTCCGCCAATATTAAAGCACTTACTCCCAATCAACCTTGGATAACAGGAAAAAATTTCAACTTTGATATTACCCAAAATTTTGCACAAGGAAGAGCAGTGTTTGAAAAAAGGATAAAAGGGTTATCTGCCATTCGTTTCGGCAGTGAGTATATTTATACAGATGTACCCGGCACTTACGTGCAATTTGACACCAGTGTAAAGCAAACATTAACCGATCACACGGCCGCAGCATTTGCAGAAGCTGATATTTATTTGAGTACGAATCTTGCTTTAAAACTTGGATCAAGATATGAATATGCGTCTATCATTGATGCCAGTAATCTTGCTCCGCGTATATCTTTGGCTTACAAGTTAGCAAAGAATGAACAAGTGTCTGTGGCCTATGGTACATTCTATCAAAAACCAGAAAATCAACAATTGGGTTTCAGCACGGCATTTGGTTTTACAAAATCTACCCACTATATAGCAAACTATCAGAAAACAAGCAATGACCGTATATTTAGAGCGGAAATTTTTTATAAGGAATATGATAACTTAGTAAAGACTTTGCCACAATTTAATAATGCAGGAAGTGGCTATGCCAAAGGAATTGAGTTCTTTTGGAGAGATAAAAAAACAATTAAAAACCTTGACTATTGGATTAGCTATTCATATTTAGATACCAAAAGAGATTTTCTGAATTTTCCGGAGAAGCTTACGCCAAATTTTGCAGCAAAGCATACCGCCAGTGTGGTCATGAAAAGATTTGTAACGGAATGGAAAACCGGTTTCAACTTTACGTATAGTTATGCCACAGGCAGACCATATTATTTCTTTCAACAGGATTTGAATACAGGCAAAGTAAACATAGCAGATCAGGGCATGACAAAAGATTATCATAATGCAGGTTTTAGTTTGAACTACCTGCCAAATCTGGGTAAGCAAAATGCAAAAATGTTTTGGGTATTAGTAGGTAGTGTTACCAATGTATTCGGAGCAAAACAGGTATTTAATTACAACTACTCTTACAATGGTGTAGTAAAAGAGCCAGTAGGTCTTCCTGCGCCAAGGTTTTATTTTATTGGTTGCTTTTTAAGCTGGGGTGTGGATAGAAGCCAAGATGCAATCAATAATAACCTTTAGTTTTTAATAGTAGAAAATTGATGATTGATACATCAAGAATAGATTTTTATAATCAAATAAATAATATGAATGGGTGCTTCATCCTGCACTCAAAAAAACTTTGTTCAAAATAAAAAATAGATAATATGAAACGGTTATTTTTCTCCATTGCTTTAATAGCAATAGCAGTATTCTCAAATGCACAATCAGATAAATTTGCTGGAGCTATGCAGGCGGGTTTTGATAAAATGAAAACAGCACAATCGCCGGCAGACTGGCAGAGTCTTGCTGCCACATTTGAGCGCATTGCCAATGCCGAAAAAAATCAATGGCTACCATACTACTATGCTGCACTTGCATTGAGTACTCAGGGCTGGATGGATCAGCAATTGGATAAAGATGCCAACAGCACAAAAATTAAAGAGCTCTGTAAAATAGCAGATGGTTTAACTACCGATCCAAAAGATAAAGCTGAGCTACTAAGCGTGGTGAATATGGCATGTACGCAACAGATGATGGTGGATGCCATGTCCCGCTGGATGACTTATGGACAAGAAGCAGGAAAAGCATTGCAAGATGCTATGCAATTGGATCCTTCAAATCCAAGGTTGTATTATTTACAAGGCATGAGTTTATTCGGCACACCGGAGCAATTTGGTGGTGGAAAAGATAAAGCCAAACCTTTATTTGAAAAAGCTTTGGCATTGTATGAATCAGCCAATGTAAAACCGATGTATCCTGATTGGGGCAAAGAGGAAACTGTGAAGATGATAGCACAGTGTCATTAATAAGCAAAAAACTCATACAGGATTCCAATTCTGTATGAGTTTTTTCTCTAAATTATTAGTAAATGGAACAAGGACAGTTTAATCCAAATGAAAGCTTAAAGCTTATTGATGATATGATTCGCAAGGCAAAAGGATCTTATCACGACACAGGCATTGGACCCATACTTTGGGGCACTGTGATAAGTATATGCGCAATCATTACTTGGACGGAAAGGCAATATGATTATAGCCTTCCTTTTGATATTTGGTTTTTGAGTTTAATTGCAGTTGTTCCACAAATATTTATATCCATTAGAGAAAGAAAGCAACGCATGGCCGTAAGATATGAAGATAAAGCAATGGGTTATATCTGGAGTACATTTGGTATTGCGATATTCTTACTTATTCTCATTAATAATACTCTGATAGTTGCTTTGAAAGAAAATGCTCCTGACAGTGTAAGTATTTTTGGGGATTATATATCTGCGTTTTTTCTTTTGATCTATGGTATTCCTACCATAATAACTGGTGGGGTTATGAAATTTAAGTATATGCTTTGGGGTGGTGTTATTTGTTGGTTATTGATAATCCCTTCATTATTTTCTTCCTCCAAAACGGATATGCTTTTGATTGCTGTAGCTGCTATAGCCGCCTGGCTTATACCCGGATTGATTTTAAGAAATCGTTATATCAAAAAGCAGCATTGTGATATTTAAAGATTTAGATCCAATCCTACATTCACAACTACGCTTAGCCGTAGTAAGCCTGCTTATTACTGTAAAGGAGGCAGAGTTTACTTTTTTAAAACAAAAAACAAATAGTACTGCCGGTAATCTGAGTGTACAAATTCAGAAATTAAAAGATGCAGGCTATATAGATGTTACCAAAGAATTTAAAGACAACTATCCACTTACAACTTGTCGGATTACAAAAACAGGAGTTAGTGCTTTCGAAGTATATGTCAGCAATTTAAAAGCTTATTTAGAGGTTGGGAAATGAGTGATACAAAAAGAAAATTCACTTTGTATCCAAACTAAAATATGCTTAAAAAATTCTTTTCATCCTTCTTTTTATTTGTGTGTTTTATCCTCATTATAAATTTACTGTTATTGTAGATAATTTGTATAGTCACTATAGCAATAGTTTATTTAATGCAACTAATATCTACAGCTTGAATGGGTCAAATTAATTTATGATATTTATAAGCTCCTGCAATAACCCTTTTCAGACATTGAAGTTTAAAAAGCAGCTAAAAATTTTCTTTCTAAAACGAATTCAAATTGCCCTTTTTTTGAGCTTAGTATTTTTTATTCTAAATACAGTGTAGGTATTTGAAATTTATTACAAATCTGAAATGCAGTATAAAACAGTGCGTTCTTTCAAATAGTATAATTTATCTCCCACCCCAAAAAACAACCACAAATACTTATTTAGATTGCTGTTCAATTTTTATGAACATCAAACTTCAAAATCTTGGTTTAAGTTTATTGCAACCAAGCCCAGTCAACTATGACATTGCAAAATTTTATATTCAACCTTAAAAGGTGACAGAGATTCTGAGAAATGGCTCAGCTCAAATACAGAATTTGTTCCTTTCTTATCCCGAAAGTTCATTTATTTGCCATAATAAAAATTTGCCATTAATGTTACACACTGCCACGGGTTATGATTTTAAAAAATATAAGACACCAACTGGTACTACTCTTAACTGTAAAGGTTGGGTGCAAGAGGCTGCGCTACGCATGTTGCTCAATAATTTAGATCCGGAAGTTGCAGAGCGCCCGGAGGAATTGATTGTGTATGGTGGACGTGGCAAAGCTGCCAGAAATTTGCAAGCATTAGACAACATCATTGCGTCTTTAAAATCTTTGGAAAATGATGAATCGCTTTTGATACAAAGTGGTAAGCCGGTAGGCATTTTAAAAACACATGCTGATGCACCAAGGGTACTTATTAGTAATAGCCAACTTGTACCTAAATGGGCCACATGGGAGCACTTTGATGAGTTAGAAAAAAAAGGACTCATGATGTACGGACAAATGACAGCTGGCAGTTGGATTTATATAGGAAGTCAGGGTATCGTACAGGGTACTTATGAAACCTATGCTGCCGCAGCAAATAAGCATTTTGGAGGTACACTTAAAGGCACATTGAATGTAACAGCAGGTTTAGGAGGAATGGGTGGCGCACAGCCACTTGCTATTACCATGAATGAAGGTGTTGCACTTGTGGCGGAGGTAGAAGAATGGCGTATAGATAAAAGAATTGAAACAAAATATTTGGATGAAAAGCATGTGAGTATAGATGCTGCAATAGATGCTGCAATACATTATAAAAATATTGGTGTTGGAAAAAGTATTGGTGTGTTGTGCAATGCTGTTCAATTGTTAGAAAGACTTATTGAAAGAAATATTGTTCCGGATACATTAACAGATCAAACCAGTGCTCATGATCCACTGATTGGATATATACCACACCAGCTTACAAATGAACAAGCTAATATATTGCGCAGCAAAAACCCTGAAGAATATATCAGTATGAGTTACGCAAGTATGCACACACATGTGCAATTGATGCTACAGCTTATGGATATGGGTGCAATCACATTTGACTATGGAAACAATATAAGGGCAAGAGCTTTTGAACATGAATTAAGAGATGCAGCAAGTGGGCATGCCACAGGGAAAAGAAGGCTGTATGAAAGAAGCCCTAGTGGTAAAACAGGTGAGTTATTTCCGGGCTTTGTTCCTGCATATATACGTCCACTGTTTTGTGAAGGAAAAGGCCCTTTCAGATGGGCTGCATTAAGTGGCGATGCCAATGATATAGCAGTAACTGATGCATTGATTATGGAGATGTTTCCGCATAACAAAGGGTTGATGCGTTGGATGAAAATGGCTAAAGAAAAAATTGCCTTTCAGGGATTGCCTGCAAGAATATGTTGGCTCGGGCAAGGGGAAAGAGAAAAAGCTGGTCTTGCATTTAATGAATTAGTGAGAACAGGTAAAGTGAAAGCACCAATTGTTATAGGGCGGGATCATTTAGACACAGGTAGTGTAGCAAGCCCTAATCGGGAAACTGAAAGTATGCTGGATGGTAGCGATGCTGTAGCAGATTGGCCATTGTTGAATGCATTAGTAAACACGGCAGGAGGTGCCAGCTGGGTTAGTCTGCACCATGGTGGTGGCGTGGGTATGGGCTATAGCATACATGCAGGTATGGTAATTGTGGCAGACGGTTCTGTTGAAGCGGCAGCGAGGTTAAGTAGGGTGCTGCGCAATGATCCGGGCATGGGTGTAATCCGTCATGCTGATGCAGGTTATGATACAGCAATTGCTACTGCAAAGGAGCATGGATTATTGGTGAATCAGAGAGAGGCTTGAACATAAATAAAATGTTCGCTTTTAAAACAGAGTTCTTTCTGTACTTGTTCTTCCTAGAACCACCACGTTTTGGTTGAATATTCTAAGCATTTCTGATTTACATGTATAATGAATTGATATGGTTAAGAAATTTATGCGGATAATTACATCTGTTTTTATTGTAAATATTTTTTTGGTTATTTCTTGATGCCTTATGCTCAGCAGTCTGCAAATAGCCATATAAATTGTGGGCCATTCTTTGGAATTCTTTGTTATATATTAGCTGTGCTGCTATTTGCACTAACCGTTTATTATTTTTTTTCAAAGAAATATTCAAAAAGCTTACCTCTTTTGTTATTTGGACTGGTGCTAATCATTTGGGGGTATAATTTGTCCTCATTACAATGCCTTGAATGTTTAAAAGCTGGATAAATTCCAAGGCCTTCGAATCACTGATTGTTCAATAAAAAATTTTTTGGCTTAGCCAAATCAAAAATTCATTGTCAATGATGAATATCTGAATCTCAATTTTTAAAATCAGTGATTGAAGAAAATCAACAATTGCCACGACCTTCATGTCGTGGATAAAAGATAAAAAATTTTTTGGCTTAGCCAAATCAAAAGTTCATTGTCAATGATGAATATCTGAATCTCAATTTTTAAAATCAGTGATTGAAGA
>CALAGJ010000143.1 GCA_937892395.1 uncultured Parafilimonas sp. | reverse complement strand
TAGCAATATGTGCTGTAGAAAAAGATGTGCTGCTACCACATACATCCATTGCCGTACTAAAACCTGTGGTGCGTTCTTTATATTTTGAAAAGTCAAGTTGCATGGGCTGTTCAGCAGTGTTCATGACACACATTACTGTATGTTCATCGTTATATCTAAAATATACGTAAAGTCCATTTTGCGGCACATATTGCATCAACTTGCCTGTTTGCAAAGCAGTACTTTGCTTGCGGTAATTGGCCAATGTTTTTACTAATAATTGTACTGACTTTTCATCATCCGTTAAGCCTGCGCCTGTAAATGCATTTTTTGCATCCCCAGCCCAGCCGCCGGGAAAATCCAAGCGTACCAATCCATCCGGATTTGTAAAGCCCTTCATTAATACTTCGGTACCGTAATACATTTGAGGAATACCCCTACAAGTCAATAACCATTGGATGCCCATTTTTTGCTTTGCTACTTTTTCATCTACGATGGAAAAGAAACGACTCAAGTCATGATTATCCAAAAAATTTACATTTTGCATGGGGTCTTTATACAACACATCATTCGTGAGTGTAGTATATAATCTGTTTACTCCTTCTGTCCAGCCAAAGGGCTGTGTAAGTGCGGGTATGATGCCATAAAGATTTGTTTGAAAATCCGTAACACCTGGAAGATTGCTTATAAATGCAAGGTCCATATTATTTTGCATCATGTATGCTTGTGATACTGTGCCATGCACCCAGGTTTCCCCAAACAAACTAATCTTTGGATACTCTTCCATGAGTGCAGCATTACAACGATTCATAAATGGCAAGTCATTGTATAAATAGGTATCAATTCTATATCCGTCCACTCCAAATTCTTCCACACTCCATAGTGCATGCTGTATGAGGTAATTGCAGACATAAGGATTTGCATGATTCCAGTCGGGCATTGTTTCATTGAACCAACCATCCTGTGTTATCCTGCTGTCTGATGGTGCTGCGTACATATCAAAAATGGGTTGGTCTTTATAACTTGTTTGTGTAAATGATGGCCATTGATGAAACCAATCTGCCGCAGGCAAATCTTTATATAACACATGATCTATATCCACATGATTATATACTGCATCCTGAATGAGTTTCATTCCTTGTAAGTGCAAGGCATCACTTAAATTTTTATAGGCATTGGCTCCGCCAAATCTTGGCTCTATTGCATATTGATTGGTAAAACCATAACCATGCTCCGTGCGGGCTGTCCGATCGTTTTCCAAAACGGGAGTCATCCAAAGGCTTGTTACTCCCATATTTTTCAGATAGTCAATATGGTTTTGTACGCCTTGCAAATCTCCGCCGTGGCGGAAAAAATAATTTGTTCTATCCAAAGTTTGATCTCTCATACCAGCTATGCGGTCATTGCTAATGTCCCCATTGCTAAATCTATCGGGCATGAGTAAATAGATAAAATCTTTTGCCGTTACACCTTGAGCAAATGAAGTGCCTCTGCCTGCTCTGCGAGGTTTTATTTCCCAAAAAATTGTTTCTGTTATATTCTTTAAATTGGTACAAAGGATCATTACTTGTCCGGGCTTAGCAGATGCATCTATCAATAGGTTGAGTGCCAAATAATGATCATTTTCAAATCGTACTGTGCTTTGAAGGGTAACACCAGGATAGTTAATAGCTATTTTATTATTTGCGAATCCATCACCTCCATTGATGAGTACTTGCACCTGATTCCAATGCATACCTACAAACCAATGTGTGGGGTAGCAAGTGGTCTCTGCATTTACGGATTGTACCATCACAATACATAAACAACAGATTGAAATCTGCAAAAATTTTGATACAGTTTTTTTAAGCATTATATTTTTATTTTCCTTCTTTAAGTTCTTTTTTAATATTGATAGCTCCAGCATCGTAAACGAATAAAACACTTATAGCTGCACAAATCATAAATACACCTGCAAGTACAATGGCATATATGGGTTTGCCACCATAAATATGCTCAACAATCCAACCGCCAAATAGACCATTTGTAATTTGCGGAAGGGTTATAAAAAAATTAAATATGCCCATATAAATGCCAAGCTTTCCCGGAGGGATAGATGAAGATAATATTACATATGGCATAGCCAGAATGCTGGCCCAGGCCAAACCTACACCAATCATGCTGTACTGTAATGCAGCAGGATCCTCTACAAAATAAATGGATATGAGACCTACACCACCTCCTATGAGTGAAATGGCATGTGTCATTTTTCTACCCACCAGTTTTGCTATAAAAGGCAAAGCCAATGCATAGAGCATGGCCACAAAATTGTATGTACCAAAAGCATTTCCCACTTCATTTCCTGCTTGATTGTATTCAACTGACTTTGAATAATCACCAGTTAAACCATACACATGTGTAGCTACAGCATCAGTTGTAAAAACCCACATACTAAACAAGGCAAACCAGCTAAAGAATTGTACCAAGCCGAGCTGGCGCATGGTTCTCGGCATACTACCAAAATCTTTAAATATCTCTGAAAGGCCAGCTTTGTGCTCTGCTTCATTTGGCTTGCCATGATATTTCTCATATTCCGAAGGAGCATATTCCTTTGAAAAAAATATAGTGATTAAAATAGCAATCATAAAAACAGCAGCACCTATATAAAATGCATATTTGATGTTGTCCGCTATACCATCTTCACCGGCATCCATACTTACGCCACTATCCGCCAAAAGTTTGGGCAATTTAGAACCTACCACAGCACCTAATCCGATAAGAAATGTTTGTATGCTAAATCCCATTGTACGCTGGGTATCCGGAAGATTATCTGCCACCAAAGCTCTAAATGGCTCCATAGCAACATTGAAACAAGCATCCATAATCATGACCATGCCCGCACCTACATATAATGCAGGAATGATACCTGCAAGGTTTCCTGAATTTGGTAGAAAAACTAATGCGATTGATGATAAAATAGCACCAGTGAGAAAATATGGTTTTCTACGCCCAAGTCTATTCCAGGTTCTATCACTATAGTGTCCAATGATGGGTTGTACAATCATACCCACCAATGGCGCTACAATCCAAAACATGGGCAGTTGCTCTACATCTGCACCGAAAGAACGGAGAATACGGCTTGTATTGCCATTTTGCAATGCAAAACCAAATTGGATACCCAAAAAACCAAAACTCATTGTAAAAATCTGCATTACACTGAGGCGAGGTTTTGGTAATGCACCCTGCGATGATACAGACGGAGATGATACAGCCATAGCAAATGTTTAGGGCTCAAATATCTGTAAATATTACATATAGTTAATAGTTTGTTTGTTTAAGAAATGTACATATCATCCATTTCAACAAAAAAAACCATTTCCGTTGCTATTTTTCAGCTGTCAAACCAGCTTGCTTGTAATACGCTACCACAAGTTTTCACCGCAATTCAAAATCATCCATCCGCATATACAGCAATTACTTTACAGAGATAAATACTATAATAGATACTACATTTTTTTACAAAGTAAATTGGTTATTAGCCCTTCTGGTTATAATGACGCATGGCCCATCACTGCGAGTCAAACGAAGCAACTTGAAAGCTAAGGTGTAAGGTTTGATTTTTCACCCTACGGGCAATGATTAATGCGGAAATAATTCGTGCTGGGTAAAGAGAGAATTAAATTACAAAATTCAAACCATTTTGGCCTCCACCAAAGCTCAAAATCGCACCGCCCATTTTGGCAACCCCACCACGAACTCTGGAAATTGCGCCACCAACTCTGTTTTTGTTCCCCCTCCACAAAATTTACTATATATAAGTATCTATTGGTACTGAAGTATCAAGCCAGAAATTGCACTTCCATTCGCCCTCATTGCAGCATTGTAGCTGTGTAATACATTTGAACAGCTACACTGGATTTAACTTGCCATATCATATTGTCCCCAAATTTTAAGTACTTAAAAAAAATTAAGTTGTTATTGGCAGATAATGTTAAAAGTAGTGTAAGAAAAATGAATTAAATGCAACTGCAAACGATTTAAAAATATTTCAACAATAAAAATTACCATTACAGCAATAAAATTTAACAGTTTAATTTAAAAAAGTGTCTATTTGAAGAAAATCAAGAAAAATGAAAAAATTTACTGTAAAAAAAACACGCATTGCAATAAGTTTTGCAATTGCCTTTTTCACGGTTGCCCTGTTTGCCTCTTATAAAGATGGACCTGCACTAAATAATCAGGCGGTAACAGGTGCACCATTTAATGGCAACAAAACCTGTTCAAAATGCCATAGTGGAGGAGACTTTGGGGCTGCCATTATTTCAAGACTATACAAGTCAGACAGCACCTTAGTAACTTCCTATACGCCTAACCAGCAGTATTACTTTGTATTAGTCTTTAAAAATACAACTGGAAATCCAACACATGGTTTTCAAACCACCTGTGCAACAGCTTCGCCGGCAGATGTCAATATCAATAGATGGATGGGTGCACCAGGCTTTCCTGCTGGCACAGCCAACAGATTGTATAGCTCAAGAAACTATGTAGAGCACACCATGCCACTAACCGCAGACACATTGATCATACCTTGGAAAGCACCTGCATCAGGTACTGGTACTGTTGTGTTTTATACTGCAGCAAACTTTGTAAATGGCAACAATAGAACATCCGGAGATCAGGTTGTAAAAACAAGCCTTACCATACCAGAGGCTGTTGTAGGCGCTGTGCCTGCTACTGTTAACAATATCAAAAGTAATGCTGTGAATTCACTAAAAATTGTACAAGGTCATGGCGTTTCAAATTTATTATTCTACAATGGAGGCATTGCGCAGCAAGCAAAAATTATTTATACCGATATGCAGGGAAATGTATTGAAAACAGCAAAAGTAAATGCAACAGAAGGTAATAATGTATGGCCCGCCCAACTCAACACTTTTCATGGATTGTATGTAATAAATGTAATAACTGCCGATGGGAAAAAAACATCCATAAAATGCCATAATCAATAATCTTACATCATTAGTTTCTAAATAAGGGCCTAATTGGGCCCTTTTTTTAATTTTCAACTCAGAATGTGCAGTTGACTTTATCATGAAAACCTGAAAGTCAATATAGATAAGTGTTTGAGCTAAATTTTTGCCGAAGAAATAGCCTACAAGTTTAAAGTCAACAATTCTTCAAAAAACTTATGTATGCGGCCGTTTAGTTTGTAATAAACTGCAAATCAGTTTTGAAATATATATTCTAAAATATACCTTAATTTTTCAAAAAAACCTACATAAAATCTTGTCTTTTCTTAACTTTTTTTTCTTCTTTTTTATGTATTACCCACTCCATTTATGCTCAAAATATACCACCAGTATTTGGTAAAGTTAGTGTAGAGTGTTTGAAAATAAAGGAATGTCTATTTGAAAAAGATGCTCCTGTATATAAGATTATCGACTTTCAATAAAAGGAGCTCAAATCATTTTCTAACAGTTCGGAAACAATAATTGATAGCTGGGTTCGCACAAAAAATTTTAAAAAAAACAGCATTTAATGAAGCCAATATAAAAATACCCTATTTGGGCAATAATCACATTTCAAAAATTTCAGATATTGAAGCATACATATATAAGCTGACTGATGGAGATAGTATTGTAAAACTACAATTGGCTGAGTCTGATATTTTAAAAAAAATCCCATAATTGATATGGCATGAATTTATTGAGTTTTACCTTTCCAGTATTAAAAGAAGGTTGCATTCTTGAATACAGATACAGAACAACTATTCGGTTTGGGCTTAAGGGATTTTGCTATAAATGCAGCGAAACGCAATTCATGAATGCTAAAAAAAATCGTAATCCCACACATATAGTAGCTGATTTTTTTATACATTCTTTACCATCATTGCAACCAAAATCAAAATATCTTTGCACCACATTTTGATATTATGAGCAAACCGATTGTAGGTATTATTATGGGTAGCGATAGTGATTTGCCAGTCATGAAAGATGCGGCAGATATTTTGGAGTTTTTTAAAATTCCTTTCGAATTGACAGTGGTATCAGCACATCGTACACCAAAACGTATGTTTGAATATGCTCAATCTGCAAGTACAAGGGGATTGAAAGTGATTATAGCAGGCGCCGGAGGCGCTGCTCACCTGCCCGGCATGATTGCATCTCTTACAATTCTACCTGTTATAGGTGTCCCTGTGAGATCCTCCAATTCCATAGATGGATGGGATTCCATTCTTTCCATTCTTCAAATGCCAAATGGTATTCCTGTAGCTACGGTAGCACTCAATGCATCTAAGAATGCCGGTATTCTTGCAGCATCTATCATTGGGAATTTTGACTCAGTTGTTAGTGAGAAATTGTCAGCTTATAAAGAACAGATGCAAGATGAGGTGAATACAAAAGTCAACAAATTAAAATCCATTGGATGGCAGAATGATTTTGATAAGTTGGCATAGTTTGAATCACTCTAATTATCAATTAATATACAATAATAAAGCTAATTGGATAGCAGCTTTATATTGAATTATATGGTCCAAATATTACCGGAAGCCATCTCCGTCAAGCAAATTTCCAAGACCTCCCAAGATGCTACCTTCTTCTTTTCTATTTGTTGTAGCATAAGAAAGTACACGACCGGCAAGCCTGCTAATGGGCAATGTTTGTATCCATACTCGACCTGGCCCCCTAAGTGTTGCAAAAAATATTCCTTCACCACCAAACAATGTGTTCTTAATGCCTCCTACAAATTGGATGTCATAATGTATGCCCTGTGTAAATGCGACCAAACATCCTGTATCTATTTTAATAAGTTCTCCGGGTTGCAATTCTTTTTCAAATACATGACCACCAGCATGCACAAATGCCATACCGTCACCTTCCAATTTTTGCATTATAAAACCTTCGCCACCAAACAATCCGGTGCCTAATCGTTTTTGAAATTCAATACCCACACTTACGCCTTTAGCAGCGCATAAGAATGCATCCTTTTGACATGTAATTCGTCCACCCAAACGCATTAAATCCAAAGGAATAATTTTCCCCGGATACGGGGAAGCAAAACATACCTGCTTCTTACCTTGACCTATATTTGTATAAGCAGTCATAAACAAACTTTCGCCAGTAAGTATGCGCTTGCCCGCACTAAATAATTTGCCCAATAATCCACTTGATGGCTGTTGGCTACCATCACCAAAAATTGTTTGCATTTGAATGCCATCATCCATCATCATAAATGAACCGGCTTCAGCTATTGCTGTTTCCTGTGGATCTAATTCAACTTCTACATATTGCATTTCTTCTCCATGAATGCGATAATCTATTTCGTGATTCTTCATTTTATTTTTTTGCAAAATAATGAATTGAAAAGTTATTGAAAACGCATTTTTCTCACCGCTCATATCTCAAAAAAACCAATTATAAAGTTTAGATCTGTTGTTGAGAGCTTTGCATCTGTATAGAAAAAATATTCTTTACCTTGGATAGTAAAATCCAATATTAATATCTATTTGAAAAATTGATATGAGATAGAAATGCAATGTTTTCTACAGGTGGTTATTTTATACTTTTATTATTCCGAAAGGAAAAATATCTCTGTGTAAAATAACTGAAAGTTACTACAAAAACGGTGGTAAGTATATTGGCAATACTCGGCCACAATGCTAAAGACTCAATAAAAAATTTGAGCAATACATACTTTAAAATTATGCATGCCAACACAACCATAAAATACCTGAAAATTTGGATGCGCTTACTCGTTTTTGTTTCCTGCCATACTACATACCTACTTAAATAAAAGCCAATAGGAAAGGTAATGCAGAATGCCATTATAAAAGACAAAATGTAGGGGCTTATGGTTACAAATCCAAGAAATGTATTTTCTTTTTGCAATACAAAATTGTAAAAGATGGTGTATAGAAAAATATCCAAAAGCATATTGCCTCCACCGCAAGCAGCATATCTAAATGTTTGCATGGTAATGACTTGCTTAAAAGGTGGGTAAAATGCATCAATGATTCTCAGTATAAGGTATCGTATGGTGCGGTGCATCTTTTGCATAAGGCCTGCGAAAATAGGGTTGCGCCATGTCTATATCTGTTAATTGTGCCCATAGAATACGTTTTCTTTATTTTCGCAATCATTTTTAGAGCATGCAATTACAACATCAAATAAAACTGGCTGCTTTTGATGCATTACAAAAAATGTATCAGTTGCAACCTGAGGATATATCTGTTACCATCAATCTCACAAAATCAGATTTTGAAGGGGATTATACAATTATACTATTCAATCTTCTAAAACCTACAAAAGAAAAGCCGGATATACTTGGGCATAAATTGGGCAGTTGGTTAATGGAAAATTACGCCAATTTGTTTAGCAGTTATAATCTGATCAAAGGGTTTCTAAATTTCACCATTCAAGATCATTGGTTTACTGATTTTTTGGCTAAAAATTTTGATGATACAAACTATTTGAATGAGCCTAGAAATGGTAAGCGGGTAATGGTAGAATACTCATCGCCCAACACTAATAAGCCGCTGCACTTGGGCCATCTTAGGAATAATTTTTTAGGACTTAGTGCAGCTGCACTTTTAGATGCTGCCGGTTATGATGTAGTAAAAACATGTATTGTAAATGACAGAGGTATTCATATATGTAAAAGTATGTTAGCCTGGATGTTGATGGGCAATAATGAAACACCTGAAAGCTCTGGCATGAAGGGAGATCATTTTGTAGGAAAATATTATGTGCTTTTCAATGATATTTATAAAAAAGAAGTAGCACAATTAATAGCCGATGGACATACAAAAGAGACTTCAGAAAAGGAAGCTCCTATATTGAAAGCTGCTACTCAAATGCTACAGGATTGGGAAGCAGGACAGCCCCAAATAATAAACCTTTGGAAAAAAATGAATGAATGGGTTTATGAGGGTTTTGACATTACATATAAAAGAATTGGCAGCAGCTTTGATAAAATTTATTATGAAAGTAATACCTATTTACTAGGAAAGGAATTTGTGGAAGCTGGCCTAAGCCAAAATATATTTTATAAAAAAGAGGATAATAGTATCTGGGCAGATTTATCAGCAGAAGGCTTAGACGAAAAAATTGTGCAACGCAGAGATGGCACATCAGTGTATATAACACAAGATCTGGGGCTTGTAGCCGACAAATACAATGAATACCACTGTGATAAAAGCATATATGTAATTGCAGATGAACAGAACTACCACATGAAAGTGCTCAAAGCACTTGCTACAAGATTACAACTGCCAAAAGCGGATGGCATTTATCATCTGAGTTATGGTATGGTGGAGTTGCCATCTGGCAAAATGAAAAGTAGGGAAGGCACGGTAGTGGATGCTGATGATATTGTGGATGAAATGATACAAATAGCTGCTACTAAAACTGCTGCACTTGGTAAAGTAAATGACTTCAGCTCCGATGAATTGGAAAAGCTTTATGAAACAATAGGATTGGGAGCATTAAAATTTTTCCTTTTAAGGGTTGACCCTAAAAAACGAATTATTTTTAATCCGGAAGAAAGTATAGATTTTCATGGATACACTGGGCCCTTTATCCAATATACCTATGCCAGAATAAAAAGTATATTGAGGAAGAATGATATTGAAACATCCATTGACTTTCCTCAGATGAATACATTATTGCCTTTAGAAAAAAAACTTCTAATTCTGTTAGAAGCATTTCCATCTGTAGTATCTGAAGCTGCTGTTCAATATGACCCGGCTGCCATCTGCATGGCATTGTTTAATCTTGCTCAGCAATTCAATAGTTTTTATAATGAGTTATCAGTATTACATGCGGAAACTATTGCTTCAAAAAATTTCAGATTGCAATTGGCTACATTGACAGCAGTTGTATTAAAAAATGGTATGCAACTTTTGAAAATTGATATGCCAGAAAGGATGTAATTGTCAATGCTGGATACAATATTTTTAGTAAAATTATCAACAATAAATCAATGATTATTTATAATGTAACCATACAGGTAAATCATAGTATTCATGATGAATGGATTGAATGGCTGCGCACCACACATATTCCACAAGTTATTGCTACAGGATGTTTTACAGAAAGCCATATTTTAAGGTTGTTGGAGGTAGATGAAACAGATGGACCTACTTATGCAGTCCAATATAAGGCCATAAACTTAGGACACTATGAAAGATATATAGCACAATATGCTGATACCCTCAGGCAGGATGGTATAAATAAGTGGGGTGACCAATTTATTGCTTTTCGCACCTTAATGTCAGTTATTGAATAGCTATTTCTTGGGGTTTTGCACATGGCTTATAAGCAATAAAAAAAGAAGTCCAACTACATGGTATATATCAATTTGCAAAGACATTGTATGCCCAAATGCAGCAATGACAAGGGTTTTGCTTAAATTTTTATTATTTCCCTACTTGTTGAATATTTATTTTAATTACTCAAATCCTTTGCCCATGCGGGTTGTAGCTATTTATATGTGTATAAGTATTCAAAAAATTATTTTGTTGATATTGTAGGGCTACTACATTTGTTTCATCTAAAATAAAATTCAAAATGAATAAAGCAGAATTAGTTGCAAAAATTGCCAATGATGCGGGCATTACTAAAACACAAGCCAATGGCGCATTGGACTCTTTTGTTGAAGCAGTTACAAAAACTTTGAAGGGTGGAGGTAAGGTAACATTAGTGGGTTTTGGTACTTTCTCCGTTACAAAACGTGCAGCACGTACAGGACGCAATCCTCAAACCGGTGCCACTATTAAGATCAAGGCTAAAAAAGTAGCACGCTTTAAAGCCGGTAAAGAATTGAGTGCTAAAATCTAAATTAAAAAAGGGTCAATAATGCTGTAAAGGCTATGGATGACATGGCCTTTATTTTTATTATTGCTACGCAAAATATATACAATGGGAAGAGGAGATAAAAAAACCAAAAAAGGAAAAATATCAAAAGGATCTTTTGGAAACAGCAGGCCAGCTAGACCAAAGAAAAAGGCTACTGCGAAAAAAGAAGACTAATCTATTTTATTACTTTCAAGGCCGCATGCGGCCTTTTTTTATTTATGGGTAACTGATGGCTTGTGTATCTGATATTTTGCTCAATTTAAGTATCCAGCATATTACATCTGGGGTGAGATTGTATAAGCAATAAATGGATTTAAAATAAAAAAACACAAATAAAAAAATTGTTCTTTCCTTATCCATTTATTATGCTACCAATAGTCAGTAGCATAGTATCAACACCACCTCATAAAAGTACTTTCATCTTAACCATCTCAATGCGAGTAACGCTTACACTCAATATTTCAAATTCATACTTATCAGCTACTATCCTATCTTTTTCCACAGGTATGGTTTCATGCGCATTAATGATATATCCAGATAGTGTTTCGGAGTCTTCATCTGGAAATTCAAGGCCATATTTTTCGTTGAGATAATCAAGTTCTAACCTTCCGCTAAATACAAATTCATTCTCTGCTATCTGCTTTTCTACAAATTCCTCTGTATCATATTCATCCTGTATTTCACCAAAAATTTCTTCTAGTAAATCTTCCATCGTTACAATACCTGCAGTACCACCAAACTCATCTACCACCCATGCTATACTCTTTCGTTCACGTGTAAATTTATTCATCATATCCGTGGCGCTCATTGTTTCAGGCACTACTGGTATGGGTAATAAAATACTTTTTAAATCTGATGGTTGTTTAAATAAATCCAACTGATGTATATATCCGAGTATATTGTCGATATTGTCTTCATATACTACAAGTTTACTTAGTTTAGTTTCAATAAAATGGATGCGCACATCATCTAAACTGTCAGAAAGTGCTACTGCTTCTATTTCAGTACGTGGCACTAAGCACTGTCGCACTTTTGTGGCAGGTAAAGACAATGCATTTTCAAGTAAATCTGTATTCAACTCCTGTGTATCTGCATCCTGATCTTTGGTTTGTTGATAAAAATGTTCTAAATCTATTCTGCTAAAAGGCTCATGTCCTTTTTCTCTGATATGTACATTGAAAAGATATTTTAATATACCCTCTGCCAGTGATACAAATAATGAAGAAATTGGATTGAAAAGTTTAAAGAAAAATTGACTAACAGGTGTAAAAAAGACAAGTGCATTGTCATTTTTTGCTTTAAAAATTGCTTTTGGTATAAACTCTCCCAAAATGAGTATTAAGATGGATGACAGTACAGTATCAAAAGCTAATTTTATATATTCATTCTCCAAGTGAAGCGGATTCCATAATGACTGCTTCATAAGTTCACTAAATAACAAACCATACCCTACAAGAAAAATATTCAAACCAACTAAGCAAGCTCCAATAAAACGTGATGGATGATCTAAATGCCCACTAATGATGTTGCTACTTTTGCTTCCTTGTTTTTTCCTGAGCTCTATACTTAATCTGTTTACACTGATAAATGCTATTTCAGTACCTGAAAAAAATCCAATAAGAATCACTGAAATGCCTATCCACGCAAGTAATGCTACTACCATCCAATTTTATGCTAATGAAATGCAATAAAACGATTTTTTTGCCAAACTGTCAATTAATAAAGTACAGACTATAATTTATTAATCACTTTATCGCATCAATAATTTTGAAAATCTAATTACATCAGCATCCTTATCAATAGGTATATTTTCTTTTAAAAGATGGGTTAATTGCTTGGCAAACCACGGTGCAAGTGAGCAACCTTTACTACCCATACCGTTTAAAATAGCAATTTGTTTATATAAAGGGTGTACACCAACAAAGGGTCTTCGTTCTACTGTTGCCGGCCTTATGGCAGACAGATGCTTTTTTATAGTAAACGGTTGTTTTAATATTGCTTTAAGTGTAATAACTGCCTCGGATAAAAAGGCCTGGCCAGGCAGATCATTGTCAAACCTTAATTCATTGCTACTACCAACCCACCACATACCCTGATCTATAGGCACAAGCGTTAGCATGCCAAATTTATACATTGCAGTATCAGGCAGATGAGGTATTTCAACAATTAGGGCCTGACCTTTATTCGGTACAAATGGTAAATTTTTCCAATAAATGCTATTCATGGCAGCATACCCATTGGCATAAATTATTTTTTTATATTTTACTGAATCATATACTATGGCTTCGTCTTTTAGTTCAAGAATTGATTCGTCTATATTTTTTGAAAAAAATGAATGATTGTGTAGTAGTAATTCTTTTACGTAAGTAATAAATTGTTTTGCATGTACAATAAATGTCGAGTTTATGGAATAGGGAAGATAAGTAGTATTAAAATATCTCATTATTTCTTCCTCATTTGATATGCTACTGATAAATCTATTTTCTTCTTCTACACGTTTTTCATAAGCTAATTTCATTTGAAGTGATCCGGGAAAACTCAATGTTGTTTTTGGGGAAATAAATTTTCTATTTGCCGATATACCTATTCGACTCATTGTATTCGACAGCCAGGGTATGAGTTCATCAGCCAGCCAAGTGGTAACCACCCTACGACCCGTAACGGGGTTTATAATACCTCCTGAAACTTCACTTGCAGACAATTGTGTCTGTCCATCATACACATCCACTGTAGAACCATTTTCTCTTAAAAAATATGCAAGCCAGGCACCACAAAGCCCCAATCCCACAATTAAATAATCCTTCTCTTTCATCTTGCCCAAAAATGCATTTCCTTTTCTAATAAACCACATTTATTTACTCAAAAAAATTGCACTTACTATCTGTCAATTTTCAAATTACAAAGCATTCAACTATTATTAATTATTTATGGAATATCATTTTATAGTTAATCAGGTTTTGGTAAATGGTATTCCTAAATAAATTTTAAGTACAACATTTTGCGCAAATAAGGGTCTATTTCTAATACTTATCTCTTACTTATCATCAATGAAAATTAAATTCAATAGCGAAAATATTTGTTGAATATTACTGATTTGAGGGCTTTGCACAACATATTTCTGTGTATGTGATATTTGAAATGTCCGATTTTATATCTTTCTTTGCAGGTTTATAATGAATTTTATAGCCTAAAATAAATTAATACATAAATGAAAATGCCTGGTTTATTGAAAGAAAAAAACAATTCTCTAAGTGGAATTATAATACTACTTCTATCAGTCTTAGTCATTGGTACTACTGGAATTTTTAGTTGTAATCGTGTTGATAAATTAGTGCCACAAAGACCCGAAGTAAGAGATTTTACAAATCCAAACATTATAATTGTATTAGGTGATGATGTGGGTTATGAAATACCAAATTATACTGGGGGCGAATCTTATGAAACACCCAATATAGACAGATTGGCCAACTCTGGTATGCAATTTACCCGTTGTGTAGGTACACCACTTTGTACCCCATCAAGGTTTGAATTGCTTACAGGTAAATATAACCTTAGAAACTATTTTGTTGATTCATGGGGTAGTATGGGTAGAGATCAAAATACGATTGCAAACCTATTAAGGAGTAAAGGATATGCAACCTATGCAGCCGGTAAATGGCAATTAGACGGTGGTGATACTTCTCTCAAAATGTTAGGTTTTGATGAATATTCTATCACAAATCCTTATAAGATTGCTGGAAGTGTGGGAGAGGAAGATGGCCTTAATTTATATAAAAACCCTAAGATATATACAAATGGAAATTATTTAGCCACAGAATTAACTTTGGGTAAATATGGTGAAGACATAATGCGTGATTCTGTTTTCAGTTTTATAGAAAGAAATAAAGAAAACCCATTTTTCGTTTATTGGGCTCCCAATTTATGTCACAAACCATTCCAACCCACCCCAGATCATCCTGATTTTGCTTCTTATGACCCTAGCATTGGGCAACAAGATGGTGATACCATCTATTACCCAAGTATGGTAAAATATTATGATCAAGAACTTGGCGCATTATATGACAAAGTCAATTCTTTAGGCATTGCAAATAATACCTTAATTTTATATATAATCGGTGATAATGGCACTGAATCCGATATAAACTCATTATACAATGGACAGATTGTACCGGGTGGTAAAGGAAAGACGGTATATGCGGGTATTCATGTTCCGGTAATTGCTGTTTGGGCCGGCAAAATAGACGCTGGTAGTGTTTCTAATAACATTATAGACTTCACAGATTTCCTCCCAACCATTGCTAATTTGTGTAACATAAAAATTCCAAGTTCTTATGGTATTATTGACGGGGTAAACTTTGCCGGTCAGTTATTGAAAACAAATTATTCTCCACGCCAAGCAGCATATTGCTACTATGATGTGAATAGATTGGGGGATGATGGCAAACCTCCCGTTTTGTGGGCTCTGGATACTTCTTACAAATTGTATGATGAGCGCAGAGGTTTTTATAACTTTATAAATGACCCATTTGAGAATGATAAAATTAGAAATGAAGAAGCCACACCTCAAGATACAGAGGCCAGACAGAGGCTACAAGATGTTATAGACTCTTACAAGTAAATGATTACATCTATATAAAAAAGCTACTCAAGGGTAGCTTTTTTATTTTTACAAAGGATTAATGTTCTACAACAGATAAAATCATTCAAACCCATATTTTATAGTTAACCTTGAAATGAAAGATTTAAAGGTTATATAGGTATGTGTTTGATCTTAATTTTTAGTTGAGTATATTTTGTAAAATTTTAAATTTAAAAATTCTGCTTAAATACTTAGGTATGCAGCGTTTAAACAATATAATACCTTTCAGCAACAAACTCCTATTTCCACAAAGTACATTTCAAAACAATGTACAGCAAATACAAGGATGAAATGTGTGTAAAGTACTATATCATACGTTCTTTAACGAGTTGTAGAACAAAGGACAGCTGCTCATTAATTGAAAGGTTTGTATTGTCTAAAACAACAGCATCAGCAGCTTTTCTCAATGGGCTAATTGCCCGGTTGCTATCTATGTAATCACGCATTTCAAGATTGTGTTTTATTTCATCAATACTAACAAGATTGTTTGCATCGAAAAGCTCTTTATATCTGCGTTCTACTCGTACGGCCACATCCGCTGTCATAAACAATTTTAGCTCTGCTTCGGGAAATACAGTAGTACCGATATCTCTACCATCCATGATAATCCCTTTTTGCAATCCTAATTTTCTTTGTTGAGCTACTGCAAAGTCTCTTACCACTTTATGTGTAGCCACTTCACTTACCCGCTCACTAATGAGCATATCTCGAATTTTTTTTTCAATATTTTCATCATTCAAACTGATTTCTGTTCTACCAGTCATTTCTTTTAATGTAAATGTCAAAGTAATTTGCTGTAAAGCTTTTCCAATATTCAATTCATTATCTAAATGAATATCATTACGCAGCAGGTATAAGGTGATGGCTCTGTACATAGCACCGCTATCAATATGTATATAATTGAGTTTAGCTGCCAATTGTTTGGCTAAAGTACTTTTTCCGCAGGAAGAATATCCATCAATGGTGATAATAATTTTTTGCTGCATTCTACAAAGATAGGTTTGCCTATAAGTTTGTCATACTTGTGTAATTAATTTTATTTTTGAAATAGAATTATTTTTTTATAAAACAGTATATAAAGTAAATAACTATATTGCAACCGCCAGATTATTTTAACAAAATAAAATTACACCATGTATCAAAAAAAAATTAAAACACTATGTGTGTACCTGCTGTTTGTAACAGCATTTTCATGTACAAAAAATTCTGATGTAAGTGTTTCTAATCAGGAATTTAGTGATGACAATAGTGAACAGCAACTTCAGTCCAGAACCTTTGTAAGTCGTGCATTATTTGAAGACTTTACAGGGGCTTGGTGCGGATATTGTCCACGTATTGCTTATAAATTTGATTTGATGGAATCGAATAATCCACGTTTCTTTTTTGTTGGCAATCATAATGGAGATGCATTTACAACAACTTGGCAGAGTCCTTTAGAGAAAGAATTTAAGATTAGCGCATTTCCAACGGCCACCAAAATGAGAGATTGGGATGCCAGTAGTAAAAGTATCAAATTTAAAGACAATGGCAAAATTGACAACCTGTCTGATACATCTCAAGCCTCTGATTATCTTCAAACAAATGATTCATTGGGTCTTTCTATAACAAATGCTAACATAAGCGGAAATACAGTAAGTGGAAAAGTCAAGGTTGGCTTTGGATATACTTATACTGATTCATTAAAAATTGTGATTGAGTTAGTAGAAACAAACCTGATTTTGAGTCAAAGCAATTATTATAATACCAGCCCTGTTGGCAATCCTTACTATGGGTTAGGCAGTCATATTGACAATTTTGAACATCATAATGTACTACGCAAAGTATATACTGCCACATTTGGAGATGTGATTCCTGCTAATATGACCAAACAAGGAAAACAATATACAAAGAGTTTCAGCTTTGATGCTACAGGATACAATTTATCTAATTGTAAAATTGTTGCATTCGTAGTTGGCACCAAAAACAATACAAAAAATAAAGGTATTGTGAATGTGCAGTGGGCAAATGCAGGCACAAACGTAGCTTACGAATTCGTTCCATAATATTATCTTATTTATCTGGCAAAAGAGGAGAGCAATAAAAACTCTCCTCTTTTTATTTTTAAATGTTTTGTTTTACTCGAGTAATGTTTGATAAAAATTTCTAAAAAAATGAAACATCAAATTCACCCAATCTTACAGTAAATCATTTCAATCAAGCTACATCACAATTTTCCATTTATTTGCCATCGTAAAAACTTATTATGAGTTATAATTATTTGCCACTTGATCGTAAGCACACCTCCTTCCAACAAATCCAAAATCTACTTGCTTTCAATCAGCAGGTATCTATCACTTTTGATGCACATGAACTTATTCTAAAATGTAGAGAATACTTAGATAATAAAACCACCGGAGAAGAATTACATTATGGTATCAATACTGGTTTTGGTTTTTTACAAAATGTAAAAATTGACAAGGGTCAAACCCAACAATTGCAATATAACCTACTAATGAGTCATGCATGTGGCATGGGTGATGAAGTGCCTACTCCAATAGTAAAACTCATGCTTATGCTAAAAATTAAAAGCCTAAGCTATGGACATAGTGGTGTACAAATAGAAACGGTAAAAAGGCTGATGGAAATGTATAATAATGAGATGCTGCCCATTATTTATACACAGGGTTCATTGGGTGCCAGTGGAGATCTTGCTCCGCTCAGTCATCTTGCTTTGCCTTTAATTGGAATGGGCGAAGTGAGATTAAAAGGAAAGAAAATGCCTTCGGCAGATGCTTTGATTATGATGGGTTGGCAACCAATAGCTTTACAAAGTAAAGAAGGACTTGCTCTTATCAATGGCACACAGTTTATGAGTGCGTATGGAATGTATTGTTTGATAAAGGCAAAACAATTATTGCGAATAGCCAATTTAAATGCTGCACTGTCTATGGATGCATTTGATTGCGTAAACTATCCATTGCATGAAGCCATACACAGGGTAAGACCGCACAAAGGACAACAATATGTTGCTTCCCAACTTAGACAATACCTCAAGGGTAGCAAAATTCAGCTTCAAAAAAAGGATCAAGTTCAAGACCCGTACAGTTTCAGGTGTGTGCCACAGGTGCACGGCGCTACAATGGATGTAGTAGAACAAGTGCTTAGTGTATTCATTACTGAAATTAATAGCGTAACTGATAATCCAAATATTTTTCCCGATGAAGATTTAATCATTAGCGGGGGCAATTTTCATGGACAGCCACTTGCTTTGCACCTTGATTTCTTGAGTATTGCCATGAGTGAGTTGGCTAATATCAGCGAAAGAAGAACCTATCAGCTAATCAGTGGACAAAGAAATCTTCCACTTTTTTTGGTAACCGATGCAGGACTCAATAGTGGATTTATGATACCTCAATATACTGCTGCAGGTATTGTGAGTGAAAACAAACAACTCTGTACGCCTGCTTCAGTAGATAGTATCAGCAGTAGTAATAACCAAGAAGACCATGTAAGCATGGGTGCAAATGCTGCCGTTAAATGCCTGAGGGTAATGGAGAATGTTGAAAAAGTTTTAGGCATAGAATTACTAACTGCAGCGCAAGCATTAGATCTAAGAAGACCCCTTACTACAGGTCCTAAAATCGAAGAATATATGGCTGCATTTAGAAAAATTGTTCCGTTTACAGATAAAGACAGAATAATGCATACTGATATCATAAATGCTAAGGCATTCATTGCAAAATATGAAGTGCCAAATTAGTATTTTGGGAAAAGATGCGGATAAACTCAATCAAAAAAAGTGATTATTGTTTGTTACTATCTTCAAATCAATGAAAATTTAATTCTCCAAAACCAATACTACAAGTAGCTGCTCCTACAACCAATAATACACCTGCAGCTAATATCATTTTTTTGCCTTTCTCTTTGCTGCCTGCCAATAAAAGAATGATACCAATAAACCCATTGATTACAAACCCCAAAAGACTAATAGTACCATAGGCCAAGAAAAATGAAGAAATGCCATCTGATTGACCAGTTATTAGAAAAAATAAAGAAATGGCAAATGCTACAGCTATATTGATGAGTACATACTTTACTGTTTCGTTCATATCTATTTGATTATAGCAAATCTATTGCTTTTCATATTATTGATTGAATAAAAACTGTAAATCCAAACTCTATAATTTTCACCTAAAATCCCCCACATTTGCACTCTTTTTATCATGATATTATATAAAACAAATGATGAAGTAGAGTATATGCGTAGCAGTGCTCTATTAGTAAGTAAAACCCTTTCTGCGGTGGCAGCTGTATTAAAGCCGGGCATGACCACCATGCAAATCGACAAACTTTGTTTTGAATTTCTCAAAGATCATCATGCAATTCCATCTTTTCTTAATTATCATGGATATCCATTTACGGTATGTGCCAGTGTAAACGATGTTGTCGTTCATGGCTTTCCAAACAATGAACCATTAAAAGAAGGAGATGTAGTTAGCATTGACATGGGGTTAATATTGAATGGCTGGCATGGGGATCATGCTTATACCTTTTTAATGGGGCCAGCATCACCTGAGGTAAAACAGCTTGTAAAAGTTACCAAAGAGAGTTTATATAAGGGCATAGAAAAAGCGATAGCAGGATGCAGAGTTGGCGATATTGCTTTTGCCATACAAGAGCATACAGAAAAAAAACATGGGTATGGTGTGGTAAGGGAATTAGTTGGCCATGGGCTAGGACGTAGTCTGCATGAAGATCCTCAAGTGCCCAACTATGGTAAGCGTGGTTCTGGTCCAAAACTGAAGGAGAATTGTACACTTGCTATTGAACCGATGATCAATATGGGCACCAAAGATATTTTTACAAATACTGATGGCTGGACAGTGCGGACAAAAGATGGAAAGCCAAGTGCTCATTTTGAACATGATATTTGTGTAAAAAGAAATAAAGCAGTAATACTTTCAGATTATACCATTATTGAAACAGCCGAAAAAGCAAATATTCATTTAGACGCTTCCTATTATTAATTTTTTAATCAATATTCATTTTTATCACCCCATACACACTATGAAACGCTGGCTTATTGGTATTTTTATATTTGTTTTCCTTTCACTGTCTGTTATTTACTTTGTAATACCATCTACCTATTCCATTTCAATTTCATTGCCATTAAAATCAAGGTACGATGGTGTGGCCAGAGTGCTTACTAACATTAAATACTGGAATCAATGGTGGCCTGGATCACAAAAAGATGATACTACTTTTGAATATAATAGCCTTCGATTCACCACAAAGAAATTAATAGTAAACACTGCTACTGTTTTTGTTTCAAAAAATGAAGATACGATTAGCGGTCATATTTCTGCTGTATTTCAAGATCAGGACAGCACAGCACTACAATTTCACAGTGATATTGCTTTGTCAGCAAATCCATTTACTAGGCTTTACTTGTACTTCAAAGCGCTAAGTATTAAATCAGAAATAACAGATTGCATCTTGGCCATCCAACAACAATTTGAAAGCACAACTGCAATTTATGGCATTGAAATAGAAAAAAAAATATTGACTGACTCCTCACTCATTGCACTCAAAAAATCTTTTGCATATTTACCAAATACCGCAGAAATCTATCAAATGATTGAATCCTTAACCTCCTATGTTTCAGCATATGGTGGCATTGTTGTTAATCCCCCCATGATGAATTGTTATACAGATGATTCCTTACATTATGAGGTTATGATTGCTGTTCCGGTAAATAAGGATATACCGGCCAAAGCGCCTTTCTTGCTCAAGAAAATGGTTTTGGGAAATGCTTTGATAACTGAAGTAACCGGCGATGCCCATAGGGTGAACAACGCACAAACAGAGTTAAACCATTATGTACAGGACATGCAAAAAGTAGCACCGGCTATTCCCTATCAATCATTGGTTACAAATAGAATGTTGGAAAAAGATTCCACGAAGTGGATTACAAAATTATATTACCCAGTATTTTACTAAGAATTTTTAGCCTACGGCAAATGATTTATTGCACATAAATTGAAAGTGCCATTTCATATACGATAATATTTTCAAAAGGATATTGGGCTAAAAAATGACTGTCATTTTCAATTATTTTTTTGGCCTTATTATAAAACCGATTACACTATTTTTGACCCCTCAATAAAAAAAACAAATCAATAAATGCATAGTTTTTTGCTGTCATTTGACTGGCATGATTTACTTAATCCTGAGTTCTATATCCAGTATGGAGGGCTTTGGTTATTAGTATTTGTAATATTTGCTGAAACGGGTCTTTTTGCAGGATTTTTTCTGCCTGGC
>CALAGJ010000142.1 GCA_937892395.1 uncultured Parafilimonas sp. | reverse complement strand
GCCATGTGGATTAATCTACCTGATCTGAATCAATATTTTAAGCATTTTAACGGAAAATTTGAATGGCTTCAAAAAATATATTTAATGTGGCTTAAATATACTGGTGCTTGTAAACAGTTTGCTGGATTTGCTTTTGGTGTTGTGCCCAAATATCAGGCATTAGGAGTAGATAGCTTTATGATACAGGAATCCACTCACGTAATACAGAAAAATCATATTTATGAAACTCTCGAAATGGGTTGGGCAGGGGATTGGAATCCAAAGATGATTTCTGTTTACAAAAACTTAGGAGGAAAAGAAAGCCGTAAATTGATAACATTCAGAAAAATATTAGACCCTACTATTATTTTTGAAAGACACCCAATTTTGGATTATTCCGTAAATAAGAAATGATTCACTCGTTAAGTGCTACTTCATATTTATATTTGAAAAAATTTGATGATATGCGGTCTTATTTAATGCTCATTAGCATCGTTAGTTTCCTCTTTTTTTCTTGCGGTGATGCGCAACATCAAGACAACGAGAACACAATTCCTATTCCAACAGATACTTTAAAATATTCCTATCAAACAGTAAATAGTATTGCAAAAGATTCAAGTGTTATAAATGAAAAAGATTTGGCATATGCCAGTTTGGTATATCCAGTATTATCTGGCTCCATGCTTGCAGACAGTTTGAACATTCATCTTCATTTGTTGGCATTTGAAGGTGGAGAAAATGCTCAGCTCGTTGTAGATTCATTTACACAGTTTGCTACAAGCGAAAGAGCTAAGATGATATCAGATGCCGATAAACAGGCCGCATCAATGAATGGCTGGTACAAAACAACCACAGCTCGTATTGTATATCAAACGTTGAGTCTAATTTCAGCAGCAGTACATATAGAATCCTATGTTGGTGGTGCTCATCCTATGCACATTACTAACTTTATCAATTTAGATTATACAGGTAAAAAATTGACATGGAATAATATTCTTGACACAGGAAAAAATCAAGAAATGGTACTTTTAAATGAATCAGTTTTAAAAGCAATCAAACAAATTTCTCCCGGACGCACTTGGTTACAAGAAGGTTTTTTGGTTGAAACTGACTCATTGCCTTTGCCTCAAAATTTTGCCTTTACCAAAGATGGGTTATTGATTTTCTATAATGAATATGAAATTGCACCCTATGCTATGGGTCCTATTTCTTATACAATTTCCTATGCACAGCTTTCAGGTATTTTGAAAGAAGGTATATTGGAATAGCAAAAGTTTTCATCCACAACTGTAGGCCATTGCATCCATATTCACAACACGTGGTGCAAATTCGAAATCGGCATATTTTTTTTCTATTTCTACCAGTAGTTCATTGATGGCATCATAGTCTGCAATGGTGACCAATAGGTTGCGATATTCTTTTATGCCAGGTAGTCCTTTTAAATAATTTGTATAGTGCCTGCGCATTTCTAAAATACCCAATTTACCACCTTTCCATTCCATACTTTTCTGAAGATGTATGCGTATAGCAGCCACTCTTTCACTTATGCTTGGTGCGGCCATGAGATTCCCTGTTTCAAAAAAATATTTTATCTCTCTAAAAATCCAGGGATATCCAATAGCAGCCCGTCCAATCATGATGCCATCCACACCATACCTGTTTTTATAGAGCAACGCTTTTTCAGGAGTATCAATATCACCATTTCCAAATATGGGTATCTTAATCCGAGGATTATTTTTTATTTTTCCTATCAGTGTCCAATCAGCTGATCCTTTGTATAACTGACTTCTGGTGCGCCCATGAATGGACAATGCTTTAATGCCAATATCCTGTAGCCGCTCAGCCACTTCTTCAATATTTTTTGAATCATCATCCCAACCCAGTCTTGTTTTTACCGTTACGGGCAGCCTTGTACTATTAACACATGCTTTTGTAAGCCGCACCATTGCATCTACATCTTTCAATACAGCTGCACCGGCACCTTTTGTAACAACCTTCTTTACAGGACATCCAAAATTAATATCCAGCAGATCGGGATTTACTGTTTCCACAATGCGGGCACTCATGGCCATAGCTTCTTCATCACCCCCAAAAATCTGTATGCCTACAGGTCTTTCTGCATCAAATATGTCTAATTTTTGACGACTTTTAATTGCATCTCTGATTAAGCCTTCACTACTGATAAATTCAGTGTACATCATATCCGCACCATTTTGCTTGCAGACTGCTCTAAAGGGTGGGTCACTCACATCTTCCATTGGTGCCAATAAAAGTGGGAATGCCGGTAATGAAACTGAACCTATCTGTACCATTTTTAAAATATACTTGTTTGACGGTAGGCCCGGAAAGAATTGGCCACCTACTTTTGCGCAAAAATAGCAACTCATCTTATAATGACATCTACCGAAAAATACACACCCACCATGCAGTTTGCACTATTACTCCTATTTATCGGTTTGGGTATCATTGCAGGCAGTGCCTGCACCATGTTATTTGCAAATCTTTATCTTGGGGCTACGCCCAATGATTTTTCTGAAGTAATAGCTAACAGTAAAGATCCAGTAGTATATCGGGTACTGCAAGTGATCAATGTGGTGTTTGTGATGATTCTGCCCTCGGCATTCTTTGCCCGAACCAATCAATCTGATGTGCCGGGTTTTCTTCGTTTTACAAAAGCCATCAATTGCAAACAAACATTTTTATTGGTATCTATTGTTTTGGCAGCTATAATGATAGGTGGAAGCTTAGGTGCTATCAATGAAATGATACCTATACCAGAAAGCTGGGCATCATATTTCAATCAGTTGGAAGAGGATTATAGTAAGCAGGTACTTATCATTACTTCCATGAAAAACGTGAAGGACTATATATCAGCTCTCTTCATATTGGCTTTACTGCCTGCCATAGCAGAAGAAAT
>CALAGJ010000141.1 GCA_937892395.1 uncultured Parafilimonas sp. | reverse complement strand
TTATAAAGAATTATGGCACCTGTATATATTTATGTATTTGAAGGCTAAGTTCCCACTGCGGGTTTTGCTTAATAAAGTCAACTATAAGCGGAGTTATTTTTTCTGTCCTGCTCCATTCAGGTTGTAAATAGAGTTTACAGGTAGATGAAACGCATGGCATAAAAGATAAAGCCCATTCAAAATCTGTAAGATTGTAGACCACAATTTTGAGTTCATTGGCCAGTGCAATAATGTTGGGTAATGGGGTTTTAAATTTTTTTGGCGAAAGACAAATCCAGTCCCATTGGCCAGAAATAGTTGATGAACCTGATGTTTCAATATGGGTTTGAAAGCCGGCAGCATGGAAACTTTCTGTTAGCTTGTTTAAATCATGCAACAAAGGTTCGCCACCAGTAATAACTGCAATTTTTGAGGGAAAAGTTGAGGCTTCATCTACAATTTGATCTATGAAAACGAGTGGGTGTTTTGCTGCATCCCAACTTTCTTTAACATCACACCACACACAACCCACATCACATCCTGCAAGTCTTACAAAATATGCAGCTTTGCCCTGATGAAATCCTTCACCTTGTAGTGTATAAAAAGATTCCATTACCGGAAGTTGATCTGTGTATTGCTGGATACTCATTCGGTCATTTTTAGTTTGCTCATTTGAAGTTCATAAGCCTTAAAGGTATTTTGTAATAAGCCAGCTATGGTCATTAATCCCACACCACCTGGCACTGGTGTAATGGCACTACAAAGTGGCTGTACCGCTTCAAAATTTACATCACCTTTTATCCTAAATCCCTTTTTTGCAGATGAATCTTCAACCCTTGTTATGCCCACATCAATGACTACAGCGCCATCTTTTACCATTGTTGGTTGAACAAAACCAGGCTTACCAAGTGCAGCAACTAATATATCAGCCTCTTTGCAAATCATATCCATATTGTTAGTGTTGGAATGACAGAGTGTTACTGTGGTATTTCCATATCTGATATTGCTACTAAGCAGAATGCTTAACGGTCTGCCAACTATATTACTGCGTCCTATGATTACTGTATGTTTCCCTTTCATATCAATGTTATAATGCTCCAATAAAAGCATTATGCCATAAGGTGTTGCGGGTATAAATAACGGGTTGCCAAGCATAAGTTTGCCAGCATTATAAGGATGAAATCCATCTACATCCTTTTTGGGATCTATGGACTCAATTATTGATTCTGCATTAATGTGTTTTGGCAGTGGTAATTGTACCAAAATACCATCTGCATCTGCATCTGCATTCAACTTGTGAATGGCATTTAATAATTCATATTCAGATACATTAGAGTCAAACCTGATCAATGAAGATTGAAATCCTATATCTGCACAGTTCTTTACTTTGCTGGCTACATAAGTTTCACTGGCACCATCATTTCCTACTAAAATAGCAGCAAGATGTGGCCGCCTTAGCCCTTTTGATATGTATAGATTTGTTTTATCTTTTAGATGTTTTTTTACAGATTCACAGGCAATTTTTCCTTCAAGTAAAATCATGCTGCAAAAATATAAGCTGAAATTTAAAATTTAAGAAAAGAATAACTTATAAGAGATTTCGGTTGTTCATAAACATCAACATTCTACCTATCACTTCAGTCTATCTTAATATACCCCATGCAATCTATTAGGTTTCTTTTTTTCGGGCATGCACTTTAGCATACTTTGTCAGAATAAAGTAAAAAAAGGTACTTATGACATTGGTAATCAATGAAAAAATTAATTAACCTCTAAAACATTTTAAATTGAAGCAGCAAACATTTTCGGCACTTTGTCTGATCATGAGATTAATTTTTTAACAGGGGTATTTGAATTATTTAACAGTTCATCCATTCCCTCTTATATTCGCACACAAATTTTTTAAAAACGTAAGAAAAGATGAGAAAAATTTTAAGCATTCTCACTATTTCACTGTTGCTTGGATTGAGTGCTTGGTCACAAAACCGCAAAGTTAGTGGAGTAGTAAAAGATCAGGCCGGAGAACCGGTACCATTTGTTACCGTAACCGTAAAAGGCACAAAAATTTCCGTAGCAGGAAATGCAGCAGGGGGATTTACAATACCTGCTAAGTCCGGTGATGTTTTAGTTTTATCTGCAGTGGGATTTACAAATTTGGAAATACCCGTGGGTGCAGATGATAATATAACACCAGTTTTACAAAGATCTACTGTGAATACTAATGTAGATGTAGTTGTAACCACTTCATTTGGTATTCAGCGGCAAGCAAAATCGCTGGGTTATTCTACCACAAAAATTTCAAGTAAAGATTTAATACAAGCTAAACCTGTAAACGTACAAAACGGTCTTACTGGAAAAGTAGCAGGTTTGCAGATAAATACAGTAAATAATGGTGTGGGAGCGCCAACTCGAATTATTTTAAGAGGAAACCGTTCAATAACTGGTAACAATGAGGCTTTAATTATTGTGGATGGAGCAATTTTCTACAATGACCTAAGCACCTTAAACCCGGAGGATATTGCTGATATCACAACCCTCAAAGGTGCAAGTGCCGCCACGCTTTATGGTTCAGATGCTTCAAATGGCGTATTAGTGATTACTACTAAGAAAGGTTCTCGTGGAAACACAACCATCAACTTTGCATCTACAACACAGTTTGAAACGGTTTCTTATATGCCAAGTCTTCAAAATAGATTTGGCTCCGGCTCAGCAGAAGATATTGATTTTAATGATTATTCTGCTTATACCCCTATTGAAAATCAAAGTTATGGTCCTGAATACAATCCCAATATTACAGTACCCTTAGGAAGGCCACTTGCTGATGGCACGCTTCAGTTGGTTCCTTATGCTGCATTACCCAATGAAAAAAGAAACTTCTTTGATATGGGAATAACGACTCAAAATCAAATATCCTTGAACAGCGGAGATAATAACGGTTCCTTTTTGCTGAGTTATCAAAATGTAAATACAAAGGGTATCATGCCTAAGGACGTATTACAAAGAAATACAATACGCTTTGCAGGTAGAAGAAATCTGAATAAATTTACAGCTGATTATTCTGTATCTTATACCAACCAAAATGTGAACACCACTTCTACAGATGCAGTGTATAATAATGTATTTCAAACACCTGCACATGTGCCATTAACTAGGTATAGTGATATAACAAAACCTTTTTCTTCAATTAATGATTACTATAACGATTATTATCAAAATCCATATTGGTCTATTGAAAATGATAGAAATAAAACAACAGTGAATTCTTTACAGGGTTCAGCATCTATTGGTTTTCAGCCTTTGAAATGGTTGTCTTTCAATTATCGTCTAGCTGCTACATATAGTGGTACAAATTTTACAAATACCATTGCTGAACAGATACATTCTGATTATGCAAAAACAAATACTACTGTAATTTTTGCTACTGAGGATGGTGCCGGTTTTGATACGGTTCCATTTGGGGTAAGGGCAGTATCTCTAAATCAAAATGCCAGTTATATAAATATCAAAAACACAAATTTTCTCTGGACATCAGATTTTACCACAACAATTGATAAAGACATTGCCAATAAAGTAAATCTCAAGTTTATTGCCGGTACATCATTTATTGACAATGCTCTCACATCTTCATCAGTAGGGGCAGATGCTTTAAATTTTAATGTGTATAATGTTGATTCAAGAATTGGTTTACCATCTGTTGGTGAAAGTTCCGCACAGGCAAGAAGATTTGGTGTTTTTGGAGATGCCACAATTGCCTATGATAATAAAATTTTCATCAATGGTTCTTATCGTGTTGATTTAGATTCTCGTTTATCCAAAGAAAATAGATGGATTCCCTATTATGGTGCTTCAGCATCCTTTGTTTTAACAGATATAATACCAAGTATCCAGTCCGATAATGTGTTGAACTTTGCAAAAATAAGAGCGGCATATTCCGTTACAGGTAATGCATCAGCTTTAGGTAATGGTAGTAAGTTTATTGCAAATGGCGCATATAGAAATTCATTGACTTATGTACCCGGTGCAGGATTTCCTTTCGGAAGTACTATAGGTTTTGTACCAACTACATTAATACCAAATCCTGCTATTAAACCAGAAATTATAACAGAAATTGAGCTGGGTTACGAATTGTCTTTTATGAATAGTAGATTGAATGTAAATGGAGCAGTATATCAGAGTACAACAACTGATGGAATTGTATTTGCAAGCATTTCTACCGGTACAGGTGGTTCTCGTGCATTAGTAAATGCTGCTGAAACCAGAAACCGTGGTTTTGAGGTTGATGTAAATTATGCATTGCTCAAGAGAAAAGACCTCATTTGGAGGGTGGGAGCAAACTGGAGTCATATAGAGAGTAAAGTATTAAAAATTAATGCAGATACAAAAGAAATCCAAACTGGTGGTTCAAACGGTAATTCGTTTGCGATTGTTGGTGAGCCATACCCTTCAATAAAATCTAGTGACTGGATTAGAGATTCGATATCTGGAAAAATAATTGTTGATCCAGTTGATGGCCTTCCTGATCTTGCGACAGATTTTGTAAGCCTCGGTAGTGCTGTACCCATTGATATTATCGGACTTACCACAAGTGTAAAATGGAAGTCTTTCTCACTGAGTGCAGTTGCTGAGTACAGAGGTGGTCATAAAATTTTTAATGCGCTTGCAGCAACATTGGATTTTAGTGGCGTTTCTTCTGCTACTGTATCCAATGGAAGACAACCTTTTGTTCTGCCAAATTCCGTAGTTCTAAAAGATGGTAAGTATGTGGAAAATACCAACACTTCCACTAGTGTAGGTAATGCTAACTGGTGGGCCTTCTATTACAATAATGCAGGTTCAAATTATGTAACAAGTGCTGCTTTCTGGAAGCTACGTGAAGTATCTCTGAGCTATGATTTACCAACTTCATGGTTTGCCAATACTAAAATAATAAAGAGTGCAAGTTTTACACTTTCCGGAAGAAATTTGTTGATGCTAAGACCAAAAACAAATTTATGGACTGACCCAGAGTTTTCTGATGGAACCGATAACTCTGTTGGACGTACAACTTTGGCTCAAGCACCTCCAACAAGAATTTTTGGTGCAACCATAGCAGTTAATTTTTAAATTATTCAAGTATAAAGAATGAAAAATAATTTTATAAATACCCTCTTGATGATTTGCGTAATAGGGTCTTTAGGAACTTCTTGTAAAAAAGGGTATTTCGATATCAACGAAAATCCAAACAGTCCTTCAACTGTACCCGCAAAATTTTTATTACCCACAGCTCTTGTAAATTCTGCTCGTCAGTTGGAAGGTGGCAATCAGGATTTTGCCAATTACTGGATGGGGTATTGGGCTGTAAGTGCTGGTTTTGGTGCAGATGCTAATTTACTTACCTATAATGTAACTACCAATTTTGCAACCGGAAACTGGTTGGGCAATTATATCACACTACGTAATTATAAAGATATGATTACACAGGGTACCAATGATTCGACATTGATTAATTTCCGTGCAATATCAAGAGTAATGTGGGCACACCATTTCATGCATATTGTGGACTTGTATGGTAATGCTATTTATTCCGATTATGGCAATTATGAGGAAGATTTATTTCCAGGATATGATGATGCCCAATCCATTTATTTAGATTTATTGGTTCAATTGGATGGCGCTATTGCAGATGTAGAAACAGGGAAAGCAATTTTAGCGTCAAAACCTGCTGATACGGAAGATTTAGTATTTGCCGGAAATATGGACAATTGGGAAAAATTTGCAAATAATCTGAAATTGAAGATTTTGATGCACATGTCCAATAAGACAGAATTAAATACAATAGTTACACAGGGCCTAAGTGGTATTGATCAAACAATTGGTTTTTATTTGGATGATGTAAAGCTAAATCCAGGGTATAACAATGGAAATACGGTGTCTCAAAATCCAAGATGGGCCAATATAGGTTTTGCAGTAAATGGAGAGTCTTATGGAAATAGAAATTATGTAAGAGCAAATGCTTATGCTGTAAATTTTCTCACCTCAAAAGCTGATGGGCGTCTTCCATACATTTATGATTTAAACAATGCCGGTACCATTAAAGGAAGGGTTTTTGGGAGTGATAATTTTACTGGTGAAACAAACACTGAAATATCTCCAGTAGGTGGTTCTCGCCTTTTAAGATTAGAACGTAAAGGAATTTTGAAAGATGAAGATATGGATTCCTATCTAATGCCCGCTTATCAAATTGATTTCTTACTTGCTGAAGCTTATCAAAGAGGGTTATTAGAAGGTGATGCCAAAGTGGCTTATGAAGCTGGTATTAATTCAAGCTTTTCATTAGTAGGCGCACCTGAACTTGCTATCGGTGCAATTATTGGCTATGCAAATTTTGAAAATGCAGTGGACAAATTGGATGCAATCTATCGTCAGGCATGGATTGCGGGTAATACCTACGACGCTTTCGAATCATATACTACTTGGAGAAGAACAGGTTATCCAAAAGATTTGCCCATTTCAATATATCCAGGAACAAATACAGATCATATTCCTTACAGGCTTGCATACCCCCTTCAAGAGTACAGCTTTAACGCTCAAAATGTGGAAGCACAGGGAGCAATTAATCCTTTGAGTACTAAGATTTTCTGGATGCCTTAATTATCAAATTATAAAAAAAATTATGAAAAGAATCATTGTAATACTTTCCTTTTTAACTCTTGCTATTTTCAGTGGCTGTTTAAAAGATGATGCTCCAATTGATTTTGGAAGCCTAGAACCAATACTTGAAATACCGGACGGAGGTTTGACTAAAACAAATTTTGATGAAGGCTACCTCAAGTTTTCTGGAGGTGACACAATAACATTTACATTTGATGTAAATCTTGCATCAGTAAATGTTAGAGATGAAGACCTAACTGTAGAACTTGGTGTTAGTGCTGCAAAACTTAGCGAATACAATGCATTGGGCACAGGTATTACTTTCGAAACTTATCCCGAAGACGGATACATTTTTGAAAACTCAACAGTTACAATTCCTGCTGGCGATCGTACAGCAGAAGTTACAATCAAATTTGTTGAGTCCACTTCTCTAATGCCAAATGTAAGCTATATGCTACCTCTATCTATTCTTAATGCCGAGGGCCTTGATATTAGTGATAATTTCGGAACCAAATACTTTTATACCTTAGGTGTTTGCGTGGCAGGAATATACCAACCTGGGGGTAAGCGTATTGAATATGCCGGAAATGCATCAGATAGTGTGGTTTCTTCAACTATAACATTAGATGGAACTTCAGAGAAATTTATGTCTGTTTTATCTGTAGATGCCGTTTCGGACGCTATATCTGCTGACACAGTACAAGTTGCTTATGCTGACTTAGGTTCCATAGGATGGTTTTATAATATAGTATTTAATTGCGATGCAGACAGCATAATAAGTGTTACACCAAATGAAACAATGAGAAAGCAAATACCATTAAACTCATTTGTTGTATATGAAAAATCTTATGATCCCGTTTTAAAACAATTTTTCCTGAAAACAGGTTATAAGAGTTCATCCAGAAAAGATAGGATAACATCCGAGTTTCTGACTTTGAAATAATATAAAACTTTAGTTATTATAGGCTACCTTTAGGTAGCCTTTTTTTTGACCCATACTGTGCAGTTTACTCTAGTAATTATATTAAACCCAGCTTTTGCAGCTAAAATATTTTACAAAGCTGAAACGCTTTACCCATGATCTTTTAAGAACAATTGTTGCCTTTGCACTAGTTCACTATTCAGCAGAAAAAAAATTACCCTAATCCACTTAACTATCTTGCATTAAAATCTATCATAAAAAAGTTAATATAAAAATTTAAGTCAAAAATTTTTCTCGAAGTATTCAAAAATAGAACCTGATTTTTATAAACAGGGTTTCATTTACTTTCACTTTTGGTCATTGTTTTCTGTTCTAATATGGTGGCATCACGCAGTAATTGTAAATACTCTAATCGGTATCCTTCTACATCTGCTCCCAATGCATTTTGAGCTAAGTTATATGCCATATCAAAACCGGCATTACCTTTAAAAGGTGAATTGCGGAGTGCTAATCCAAATGCGGCTACCGATGCCGCAAAACGAATGTTGATGCTGCTTTTACTAATTTCAGATACTTCATTTTTTACTTCTTGTGTTAGTAAAATACTTTGATGGCCATCGGGTTTTTTATAGCGTAGTTTTACAAACATATATTCCTTATTAAAGGATGATGATTGTATAGTGTTATCAATTTTTTGATAGCGTAATACATCAGTACTATCAATGGATTCTTTACTTCCTGAGGGTATAATTTCATATAGCGCTGTCACTGTATGTCCACTACCCAACTCGCCGGCATCTTTTGCATCATTATTAAAATCTTCTTTTGCCAGTATCCGGTTTTCATAACCAATGAGCCGGTAGCCTTTTACGATAGCCGGGTTAAATTCTACTTGTAATTTTACATCTTTTGCAATTGTAAACAGGGTGCCACCAAATTCATGTATAAATACTTTTTTGGCCTCGCTTATTCCATCAATATATGCATGATTGCCATTGCCTTTATCTGCCAATAGTTGCATTTTTGTATCCTGATAATTGCCCATCCCAAATCCAAGTACAGAAAGAAATATACCACTATTTCGCTCTTTTTCTATCAATCGCTCCATAGCATCATCACTGCTTTCGCCAACATTGAAATCTCCGTCTGTACAAAGAATTATTCGGTTATTGCCCCCTTCTATAAAGTTTTTACTTGCTACACTATAAGCAAGCTTAATACCCGCTCCACCTGCTGTAGAGCCACCAGCTTCTAATGCATCGATAGCCTCCTTAATTTTTTCTTTTTCATGGCCACTCGTGGCATTTAATACCAAACCGGCAGCACCTGCATAGGTTACTAATGCTACTTTATCTTGCGGACGAAGTTTATCTGTAAGCATTTGTAACGATGCTTTTACTAATGGCAGCTTATTTTCATCCATCATGCTACCACTTACATCTATTAAAAAAATAAGATTGGATGCAGGTAATGTTTCTTCTTCTATTTTTTTGCCCTGTAATGCTATTAATGCCAGCTGATGCTTTCTATTCCATGGACAATTTATCAGTTCTGTATGCACTGCAAAGGGGTTGTCATTTTTTGGTTGATCGTAGTTATATGAAAAATAATTTATAAGCTCTTCAATTCTTACAGCACCAGCAGGAGGTAATGTTTTTTCATGTATAAAACGACGCACATTACTATATGCGGCTCCATCTACATCTATAGAAAAAGTGGAGAGAGGATTTTGATTTACAGCTACAAAAGGATTGTCTGTGATTTTAGCATACGCTTCTCTGTTATATTCAAAATCTTCTTCAATAGGGTAGAGGAAATCAGCTTCGGGTTCCTTTAATTTAAAAGCATTACTCTCTGGAATGTACAAGCCGGAAACCTTGCCTTCTAAGGCCATATCAGAAGTGGTATATCCAAATTTCCGGGAGTTTCTTTGCTGGCCAATAGCAGAGGTAACAACAACTTCATTGAGTTCATTTTTACTTTCTTTCAAAGTAACTTGCAGTGCATTGGTGATACCCGCAAATTTCATTTCTTTTTGTGTATAGCCAACAGCGGAAAATATGAGTGTACCTTTTATGTTTGAGCTCATAATGGAAAAACATCCATTTGCATCAGTGGTGGTTGAGGTTTTTGTTCCCTTTAATGAGACAGCTACAAATGGAATTGCGTTGCCCTTCTCATCCTTAATTGTTCCTGTTATAGTGTAAGTGTGTGTAAATGCTACCAACAATACAGTGGCAGCAATAATTATAGAAGCTGTTATTGTTTTCATCATTTTAAAATTTATGATTTAAAAAATAAGTTGATATGTACAGTAAGCATAATCCGATTAGGGTGGATGTAGCTGCATTGAAAAATGATGGTTATTTTGTATCATATAATTATTATTTATTCGTTGGTCTTATAAATAGTTACTGCATCTAAGATGCAACAGGAAAAAAAATTGCATAAGATGTAATAATTAAATTTATTTCGCAGTTGATTCAATGCAGTATAAAGAACCATAATTGGTCATATTAAAAAATATACAACAGGTATCTCATGAAGATGATGAGGTACTGCTGATGCGTTATAAGCAAACGGCAAAGCAGGATGTGCTTGCCACTTTATATATGCGATATACAGATTTGGTTTATGGCGCTTCGCTTAATTATTTAAGTGATGCTGAAGCAGCTAAAGACGCAGTAATTGATATTTATCAGGAGTTGATAGACAAGGCACTGAAACACGATATTCAACAATTCAAATCCTGGCTGTATGTGTTGACAAAAAATCACTGTCTGATGCGACTACGGAAAGAAAAGAAAAATATTACTGTGGAATTAGCACCTACATTTATGCATTTAGAAAATACTTCGCATCTGGATGATATATTAGAAAAAGAAAATGATTTTAAGAAAATGGAAGCCTGTTTGTCTGCATTGCCATTTGCTCAGAAAAGAACCATCGAACTTTTTTATTATGAAAATAAATGTTATCAAGAAATTGCTGAACTGATGGAAGAAGATTGGGGCAAAGTGCGCAGTCTTATACAGAATGGAAGAAGGAATTTAAAAATTTGCATGGAGAAAAAATGATGAATCATCCAGCGCATAAGCAATATGGTTTTGAAGATATTAAACGATATCTTAATGGAGCTATGAACCCTGCTGAAAAGTATGAATTGGAGCGTGCTGCCTTGCAGGATCCTTTTTTATCTGATGCTCTTGAAGGTTTTGAAATCCACGGTACAACAAGTTATGGCACTCATGAGCAGGAAATAACAAACACTATTTTGCAAGCAAGAGATGTAGCACCTATTGTACCCATATTAAAAAGAAGGAGCTGGATGCGCATTGCAGCTTTATTCATTCTTATTACTGGCGTTGGTATTCTTGGATATCAAAACTTTAGGCCGGGAAAAAATGAAGCAGTAACACAGCAGCATGATGTGACAGTACAGCAAGATGCAATGCCTGAGTCCACATTGCCGGAGGCGAAAAAAAAATTATCTGATACCGAATTATCATTGCCGCAGGCAACAGAAAAAAATTCTATTAAAAACAATGATATTGGTGCATTAAATTTTAAAGAGCAGCAAAATGCGCAGCCTAATTTTTCGCCTCAACAAATGGAAGCTGATGCAGCAATAATTACTGCAAATGATACTGATATATCTGCCTCAAAAAGCAATGATGAGGCTAATGCAGATATAGCCACAAACCGCCCCTACAAATCAAAAGAAATGGTAAGCAATTCAGATAGTATCATTTCTTTAATGCCCTCCAATACAATTGAAGAACAGCTAACTGGTAAAGTGGCGGGTGTACAAGTGGGTACTGATGGTTATTTGAGTTCAAGAAAAATTACTAATGTAAACACTACGCTGCAAGGCATTGTAACTGATGAAGCCGGTAAACCAATAGCTAATGTATCTGTGATATCGGCAGATAAAAAAAATGTAGGCATAACAGATATGCAGGGTAGGTTTTCATTGGTTACAAAAGATAGCTCTAAAGATGCTACTGTGGCTGCTGTAGGATATTTGACGGCTCAAGTAAAATTGAGTAATCAAGCATCTCAAAATAAATTTGTATTAACTCCTAATGCCTCCACACTTAGTGAGGTTGTTGTAACTTCACTCGGAATATCCAGAGATAAAAAAACTTTAAACTACACAAGCAACAAACCAGAAGCTGCTCTACAACCTGTTGGCGGCTGGGAATCATTTCATGAATATGTGCGCATTAAATTAGGTATGGATAGCTTGGAATATTATAGTGAAATACCCGGTGAAGAAATGACCATTGAGTTTGCTTTAGACAAGGATGGCAACCCATCAAATGTGCAGATACTATCTGCGGGAGGTTCAGAAAAAGCGGATGTGGTTAAAAGAATCATAGAAACCGGACCAAGATGGACAAAGCCTGAAAAAAGAAGAAAGGTGAGAACTACAATTCCCAGATAATTATTTTCATGTTAAAGATTTTTGAATTGCAATGGGTTAAACTATGTTTGCAAAAATAATTTTTAAAAATGAAAAAGTTTTTACTCTCTATTGCTTGCATTGCTGCAATATCAAGAATAGGAGCGCAAGTTAATATGCCGGCTCCGAGCCCAACACAAAGCATTCATCAGGACTTTGGTATGGGAAAATTAGAGCTCACCTATAGTCGCCCTTCATTGAAGGATCGTACATATTTTGGTGATAAATCTGAATTAGCTCCGATTGGCGAAATATGGCGTACAGGTGCCAATGCTGCTACTCGTTTGAAGATTACTGACAATATAGTTTTGGGGGATAAAAAAATTGATAGTGGTACGTACGTTCTTTATACCATACCCGGAAAAAAAGATTGGACCATCATATTGAATAAGGGTATTGAAAATTGGGGTACAGATGGTTACAAACAGGAAGAAGATGTGGTGCGTTTTACGGTATCATCTTTTACTTTAAATGTGCCACCAGTTGAGAATTTTACTATGCAGTTTAGCAATATCAAACCAGAAAGTTGTGAACTACATTTGATATGGGGCAAGACTGTAGTGGTAGTACCAATTGCAACTAATATAAGGAGTCGTTTGAAAGATCAAATAGAAACTGCACTCAAAGGTGACAAGCCACCATATTTTCAAGCCGCTAATTTTTACTTTGAGTGGGAAAAAAATAATGATAAAGCATTGGAGTATGTAAACAAAGCCATTGATGCTCGTCCTGATGCATTTTGGATGTACTTGTTAAAGGCAAAAATCTTAAAAGAAAAAGGCAATAAAGCAGATGCAAAAGCTGCTGCTTTAAAATGTAAAGAATTGGCGACTACTGCAAAAAATGATGATTATGTGCGTATGGCAGATGAGTTAATGGCCAAAATGAAATAAAAATTAAGATATTTTATAAATGAAAGCTGCTCCTGATTGGAGCAGTTTTTTTATGCAAATAAAATAGCTGTGCTGATTATTTTTATTTTGTAAAAGGAGGTTGAAAAGCACTGTGCATTTATCAATTTATAGCAACCAGAAAAAATATTACCGTCAAATAAATCCAGAGTAAAGAAAACAAAACATGGATTATTGTTTCAAATATTTTACCCCTCCATAGTGCTGATGAATAGCAAAAAAATTGGACAATCAATCTGGCCAACCAAAATACGCCTAAGCCGAAGGAAATTCTATTTCCAAAATTTGTCTCTATCAATTCTTTTGATGATGTGATACAGAGTAAGCCCATCAGTAGAACAGTGAGTGCAATAAAAAATGTATGCACTTTCATCATTTGATTATTGATAAGATTTAGTTTTTTTAGTTCTTCTTTCCAACGAAAATATTTTGGAAAACAGAGATGTATTATGGCCAACAATACCAATAAATAACCGATTACTTTTAGATGAATTTCCATTAGAGTTGGTAATAAAATATTGACATGAATGGAGTGAATTTTTTTTCAATACCTGACTTAAAACCTGCATCCTTAAAGGCTTCAAGCCAGATTGTCTTTGAGAAAAAATGTGTGAAGCCTATGGTAAAGGCCATGAAATTTGGTAGATCTCTTAGATGCTCTACCATGATGATTTTTCCTCCGGGTTTACAAATTCTTTTACATTCTTTTAGGAGAAGCACCTTTTCATCGTAGTTTCGTATTTCATGAATAGACGAGATTAAAAAAATATGATCTACAGAATCATTATTCATTGGGAGTGAATTGGTTTCTATACAAGTTGTGCTGGGGTAAGTAAAGCTTACTTTTCTAGCTCTAACAATGGCGGGTTCGGTATGTAAAACCGGATTATAAAAATCATACACTTGTAGTTTTGAGAGTGGGAACAAGTTTTGTAGGATGTAGCTGGTTTCATCAAATCCAGCATTAATGTTTATATTCGTTTTGTAGGTTGCATCTTCAATTGAGTATGACCTTAACCACGTGAAATTATAAAAACCTGAAAAATCATATACATAAGCTGATACAATAAGTGGCATTGTTAGTCCATATAAAAAAGATACAATTACGATATAATATAGGAAAGCAGGCCAATCTAAAACATACCTACTGGCAATAATTAACCCTAAAATTGTGCATCCATAAATATAAAAATGTCTGTTAAAACTCAGGATATTTAGTACACCCTGAAATCGCTTTCTTCTTATTTCCATTTGTCAATTTTGCCTTTTTCCCAAGAATAAGGGATGTTCTGAATTTCAAACGCATTGGCTAAAACCAAGTTGTTTAAGTTGAGTTGATTGATAAAATTAAAACTATACTCGATAACAGCTACTGGTGTGGGCACCCAGTTTTGCCGGACTCCCTCAATGATCAACACCTCTTTGGATTTTTTGTTATAAGAAAATGTAAATGGCAGTGGGCCTGCATATTTTCTTGCTTCTTTCCAGGTTGGAAAAGGAGAGCAGGTAGGTAAATGAATATCTTGGCCATGAGTATAAATGCTCACATCAAATTTTGATTTTACCGATGATATCCTGTTTGTATTTTCATTTTCAATCCTTTCTATATCTGTTGTTGTATAATTGTAATGTGTAAAAATATTGCCCAATAGTTCCATTTTCTTTTTATCTGTTTCTGATTTTAAAATATAAAGTCCTCGAAGATTTTTGCCCGCAGATGTTGTATATCTTACAAAAACCCTGTAACCAATCAAAAAGAAATCATTACCCATACATATAGGAAATCCTTTGGGCCTCAAATTTTGTGTTTCCACCATAGCCACAGCTAAGAACGCCCATTTATCTTGATAGCAATCTAAACTTAAACATTCAGGAATAAAGTGCTGCAAATTTTGCTGCGGTGTAGCAAATGTGAGCACCAGTGAACTTTTAAAAAATGCTTCTACACCAAAAGGATGGTTTTTAAGTATTGATAACATCATTCAATTTTGTCTTTGCGGTACACGAAATGCATTAAAGTAAATAATCAAAATGAAAACAGAGGCAAAAGCTGCATTGAATTTTCCCCAAAGCAATAGATCTGAGGCTAAAATAAATTCAAGCAAATTCATGGAGAATATTATAATAATTTGTGTAACTACATTTATCTGGCGTTGAAATCCACAAAGAATCCAAATTGCCATTACAATCTCTGAAATGCCAATTAGTATTGTAATTTCTCTTGAATAATTTTTGCCTAGAATTCTTTCAACAATTTGTTGATGTCTTGGCACAAAATTTAAAATTTTGCAGTATAATCCGTTTACAATCCAAACAATAGAAATGAAGTAATTAATAATTTCAAAAAGGCCTCTATTTTTCATTATGCGGTCGTTTGTTTTGAATAGTTGTGATACCTTAAAAATTTCATATTTTTAAAATCTTCAATGTCTATATTGATTCTAATTTTGAAATTTTCTTTTTTACAATCCATAATGGTAAAAGGCCCACTACACCAAAACTACAGTCAACAAGAATATGCAATAAAGGTATGCCTCTTATGCTTCCACATATAAAGGCAAGTGGCCAAATGCATACACAGCAAAGCATTGCCCAATCAATGATCCATTTATTCTGCACAGGATTTTTATATACACCAATGAACAGTAGGGCAATCATGATATGTGCAAATGCCAACCAGTCAAATCCATAAAATAAAAATGGAAAATCCTGTTGAGCAGCATCAACACCTCTCCATACCTCCAAGAGCCAGTTGCCGATAGCTGTGCCTGGTACCGCAAGTCCAGAATTGATGATCCAGTGTAATTCCTTATGCACAGGAAATGCCGTAATACCGCTTACTGCAAGTGCTATCATAAAAAATAGAATCCATTTTCTTATAGAATCAATTATTTGGGTACGCATAATTTAGTTTTTAAGTTTTCTATAGGTATTGATGAATAGTAGTCGCAGGCTTTGATCATAAGTGAAATATTTATACATCCAATTGATGAGCACTTGTATCCGGTTTTTTACGCCAAGTATCAGCAAGAGGTGTAAGCCCATCCAAATTAACCATGCAAATAAACCCCCAAAATGAAGCTTCAATACAGGTATATCTACAACAGCCAGATGTCTTCCAACAGTGGCCATACTTCCTTTGTCATTGTATTCAAACATCTTTAAGTTTGACTTGCCGGCTTGTACTTGAAGCATATTTTTTGCCAATAATTTTGCCTGACTTATGGCTACATTTGCTACTTGTGGACAGCCTTTAGGAAATAATGGAGTTTCCATATAAGCCACATCTCCCAAAGCATAAATTGATGAATCGTTTGCTAATTGATTATACCTGTTTACAATGATTCTATTGCCTTTCACATAGTCTTTTATCTGCAAACCCTCAATCACATTGCCTTTTATGCCTGCTGCCCAAATCAACATAGCAGCATTTATTTTTTCATTGTTAGAAAGGGACACCACATTGTCCTGAAAAGTACTGACAAAACAGTTGAGCCAGACATGCACGCCCAATGCTTCCAAATATTTTTTGCTTTGTGCACTGCTTTGTTTACTCATGTTTGCCAGGGTGCGGTTACTGCCTTCTACTAAATGAATTTGCATTTCGGAGAAATCAATTTCCGGATAATCTTTTTGTAACACATTAGACTTCATTTCTGCCAAAGCACCACTCACTTCTACACCGGTAGGCCCTGCACCGGCTATAACAATCGTAAGTAAAGCCTTTCTCTTTTCTGGATCTGTTTCTTGTGCTGCAAGTTCAAAATTTTCTATCAGTCTATGTCTTAATTGCAAGGCTTCAACTGTTGTTTTCATGGCAAATGCATTCGATTCAATTTGCTCATTATTAAAAAAATTGGTTGTAGCTCCTTGTGCCAACACCAATACGTCATATTGAAATTGGCAATGTGTGGTAGAAACAGTCTTTTGCCTACTATCTATAATTTTTATTTCTCCAATATGTATGCGCACATTTCGGCTATGTTGAAAAATTTTGCGAAGCGGAAAAGATATATTGCTTGCATCTAATCCTGCTGTGGCCACTTGATAGAAAAGGGGCTGAAATTGATGATAATTATTTTTATCAATGAGTAATATATCAATCCCACTTTTATTGTTGAGTGCCCTAGCCAATTGTAATCCTGCAAACCCGGCACCCGCTATTATTATTTTCATTATACTGTTATTGATGCAAAACTAATAAAACTTTCAGTATATATTGAAAGTTTGGAATAAATATTTTCTACTGATGATTTTAATTGGTATTTTAACTTCGAATAGTGAATCATTGTAAATCTTTTATTTGAATACTTGTCATTTTAAATATATGTATTGATTAAAAAATTTTTCCATTACAACTTCACCTTATCCCTTTATCTTTCCGGCCACATCAGAAACCTGTATGCGTATATTTTATTTTACGATTGCTTTGGCCACAACTATTGGCCTTATTTATGTTTTCAATACACCTCTTGCCGTAAATGGAAGTAAAACTCCACGACTTGGCTATTTCCTAAGCCCTCAGCAGGGATTTTGGCAAAGTGCAGAAGGGGATAAGCCATTGAATGAAGCCATTCGTTTTCCGGAATTAGCGGGAAAATCATCTGTCTATTTTGATGAACGTATGGTGCCGCATATCTATGCTGAAAATACCAATGATGCCTACTTTATACAGGGTTATCTGCATGCCAGATACAGACTTTGGCAAATGGAGTTTCAGGTAATGGCAGCAGGAGGCAGGCTTAGCGAAATAATGGGCGATAGCAGCAATGGGACAAATTTTTTAAAAATAGACCGTTATTTTCGAAGATTAGGTATGGTATGGGCTGCAGAAAAATCTGAAGAAGCTATAGCAGAAGACCCTAAGTTAAAATCAGCCTGCGATGCCTATGTAGCAGGTGCTAATGCATGGATAGAACAACTTACACCGGCCACTTATCCTTTGGAATATAAATTGTTGGATTATGCTCCGGAAAAATGGAGCCTGCTAAAATCCTGTTTACTTCTAAAGTATATGTCTTATGACCTTGCAGGCTATGAAGAAGATTTCGAACGTACCAATGCTCGCTCAGTGCTTACACAATTGCAGTATGCTATGCTGTTTCCAAATTCAATAGACAGCTTGCAACCCATCGTTCCTGATGCTTATGGATATCCATCAATAAAATCTAAAACTGTAATACCACAGGGTATGGATAGTACATATTTAAAGTTTGTGGCCCCTGTAGCTCCGGAAGGAATAAAGCCAAACAAGCGAAATGGCAGCAATAACTGGGCTGTGGCAGGTAGTAAAACACAGAGTGGTCGTCCAATACTTTGTAATGATCCACATTTGGGTTTAAATCTTCCAGCTTTGTGGTATGAAATGCAGGTACAAACTCCCGATTATAATGCTTATGGCGTGGGTTTTCCGGGCTCTCCATGCATTATTATAGGATTTAACGATCAATGTGCTTGGGGGTTTACAAATGCCGAAAGGGATGTGAGAGATTATTATGAAATCACATTTAAAGACACCAGCCGAAATGAGTACTTGTATAATGGAGCATGGGTGCCTACTATATGGCGCAATGAAAAAATTAATATAAAAGGTAAAGGAGAAATTACAGAACGTATACCCTTAACCGTATTTGGTCCGGTAATGTATGACAACAGCTATCCTGATAAAATGCATAGTGGAAAAAATTATGCCTGTAGATGGAAAGCGCATGATAAAAGCAATGAACTACTCACTTTTTTTAAATTGAATTATGCAAAAAATCTAACAGATTATAAAGATGCCATCAGCACTTATTCCTGTCCAAGTCAAAATATGGTTTTTGCCAGTAAAGCCGGCGATATTGCTATCTGTGAGCAAGGAGATTTTCCAGCAAAATGGTTTAGGCAAGGAGAGTTTTTAATGCCGGGTACAGATAGTACTTATGCCTGGCAATATGAAATACCCGATACAATGAATATTTTATTGCAAAATCCTGCAAGGGGTTTTGTAAGTAGTGCCAACCAACATCCTTATTCACCGGATCTTTATCCCTATTACCTGAATGGTACGTTTTCTAATTTTAGGGGGCGCTTGATAAATAGAATATTAAGCAATAATAGCAATAATATTAGCGTGGAGAATATGCAGCAATTACAAACAAGTAATTATAATCTAATGGCTGAAAAAGCATTACCACTCTTTATGCGTTATATACTGTCAGAAAATCTTACTGCTAATGAAAAATCATTTTTAGAAAAACTTTCAGCTTGGAATATGGTCAATGATGCATCCAGTGAAGGTGCCACCATATTTTTTATACTCATGCAAGAAGTCATGAAGGCCACGTATAGTGATGAGTTGGATAATACAAAAATGCCCATGCCCTGGCCAGAGGAAACAACATTAATTAAAGGAATAACCGATAGTAATTATGTATTTGCAGATAATATTACAACCATAGATAAAGAAAATACCGGAGATGTGATTTTGACAGCATTTAAACATACAGTAGATATTTTAAAAGAAGCTTCTGCAAGTAATGGATTGGCTTGGGGCAAGTTTAAAGATGGCCGTGTATCCCATCTTTTGAAAATTCCTGCGCTTAGTAAATTACATATAAATAGTGGTGGCGGAAACGATATTATAAATGCGTTTTATGACACGCATGGGCCAAGTTGGCGTATGGTGGTAGAACTTACAGATCAAGTAAATGCTTATGGTATCTATCCCGGTGGGCAATCCGGAAATCCGGGTAGTCGTTTTTATGATGATGCCATTAATAACTGGTCTGAATATAAATACAATAAACTCGAATTATTGTGGACGACAGTTCCGGCGATATTCCTCACAGTATTGGTTGTATTTGGTTTGAAGTTTTGGTTTAAAATGACAGGCGATGCACCCAAAGATGCCATCATGGTAGAAGTTACCGGCCACCAGTTTGCATGGGAATTTCGTTACCCGGGGAAAGATGGCGTATTCGGAAAGAAAGATTTTAAGAAATATAACCGCCCTGTAGGAAATACGCTTGGAGTAGATTTTGATGACCCTGAAAGTTTTGATGATATACACGTTCCTGCAGAAATGCACATTCCTGTAGGTAAACCAATAAAACTGATTATAGGTGCACAGGATGTAATCCACGACGTGGGCTTATCACACTTCAGAATGAAAATGGATGCTGTACCTGGTATTCCTACTACGATGTGGTTTACGCCAAAGTATACCACGGCAGATATGAAGAAGAGAACAAACAATCCTGATTTTGCGTATGAAATAAGCTGTGATCAAATGTGCGGTTCAGGTCACTTTTCAATGAAAGGAATTATCGTTGTGGAGACGG
>CALAGJ010000140.1 GCA_937892395.1 uncultured Parafilimonas sp. | reverse complement strand
TTTTGCTAATCATAATAGTATTTATTTTGGGGTGATTAAATCAGTACTTCTAAAACTCTTTATTTGCATCATGAAAATTTCAATTTACCAAGTTGATGCTTTTACAAATCAACTTTTTAAAGGAAATCCTGCCGCTGTATGTCTGCTTCAAAGTTGGTTGCCAGATGAGCTAATGCAACAATTGGCTGCTGAAAATAATTTAAGCGAAACGGCTTTCGTCGTGCCGGAAGGCAAAAATTACCATATTAGATGGTTTACTCCAAATATTGAAGTTGCTTTATGTGGTCATGCCACATTAGCAGCTGCACATGTCTATTTCAATGAACTTGGGTTTAATGAAAATACAATTAGTTTTAATTCCAAAAGTGGTATGTTATCAGTAGAAAAAGGGGAAGATGGATGGCTTACGCTAAATTTTCCTGCTAATACACCCATACCTGTAGAAAATGTGCCAACCGGTTTATTTGATGGCTTAGGCATAAGTCCTGCTCCGGTATATTTTAAAGCCTTTGACTATATGGTTGTATTGGGGACAGAGTATCAAGTTGCCAATTTGAATCCCGATTTCAAAACACTTGCATTAGTACCTGCCAGAGGTGTAATTGTAACGGCCCCGGGCAAGGATACAGATTTCGTGAGTAGATGTTTTTATCCACAAAGTGGTATAGATGAAGATCCTGTTACGGGGTCTGCCCATACATTGTCAGTACCTTATTGGGCAGCAATCCTCAATAAAAATTCTTTAACGGCGAAGCAGTTGAGTATTAGGGGAGGGTTTTTAAAATGCAAACTGATGGAAGATAGAGTATTGATGAGTGGGCAGGCAGTTACATATCTAAAAGGCACATGTAGTATATGATCGTGTTTTCAAATGAGTTTAAATTGTAGGGCTTAATCATTTTTTCTACTTGATTGTACATTCCCCGAAGGGGATATTAATAGCTAAAAATATTTGTTGATAACTAAATAGATAAATGTCATTTTATTGTTGAAACAAATGAATTAATCGAACATTATTATCTTAGCCGCTCTAAACGAAATAATTGAATGCTGAAGCGCATCGCCATATTTGGTTCCACTGGAAGTATAGGTACACAAGCTCTTGAAGTAATAGCAGCAAATCAGGATAAGTTTTCTGTAAGTACGATTACTGCTCATACCAATGATGAAAAGTTGATAGAGCAGGCCATTCAGTTTAAACCTAAGGTTGTTGTAATAGGCGATGAAAAGAAATTTGAAAAAGTAAAGGCTGCATTAGCAGCTTATGCTATACAAGTAATGGCTGGGGAAGATGCACTGGCAGAAGCTGCACTGATAGATAATTATGATATGATGCTGGCAGGCATTGTAGGATATGCGGGTTTAAAACCTACCATGAATGCGTTGGAGATTGGCAAATCAATTGGTCTTGCTAATAAAGAAACCTTAGTAGTGGCAGGGGATTTAGTAATGCATAAAGCTGCTGAAAAAAATGTTGATATCATACCAGTAGATAGTGAACATTCTGCCATTTTTCAGTGCCTGACAGGCGAGGCTGAAAATAAGATTGAAAAAATTATTCTCACAGCCAGCGGTGGCCCATTTTTAGGCAAGAAGCCAAACTTTTTAGTAAATGTAAAACGAGATCATGCATTGCAACATCCAAACTGGAGTATGGGCGCAAAAATTTCTATTGACTCTGCTACTTTAATGAACAAAGGCTTAGAAATGATAGAAGCAAAATGGCTTTTTAATCTACAGCCAGATCAGATAAAAGTAATTATACATCCGCAAAGTATCATTCATTCTATGGTGCAGTTTGAAGATGGAAGCATAAAAGCACAGATGGGTTTGCCGGATATGAAACTCCCCATCCAATATGCCCTTGCATATCCGAAAAGAATTGCCAATAGTTTTCCGAGATATGATTTTAAAAAAGTGTCAAATTTAAGTTTTGAAGAGCCCGATTTGAGGACATTTAGAAACCTTAGTTTGGCTATGGATGCATTAAACAAAGGTGGAAATTTACCTTGCATATTAAACGCAGCCAATGAGATTGCAGTATTTGCATTTTTAAGAAACCGAGTAGGATTCTTGGATATTACTGAAATTGTAGAGCGTACAATGAGCAAGATAACATTTATTGAAAAACCCACATTAGAAGACTACTCTCAAAGTGATTTTGAGGCACGCAGTTTTGCTGCTACAATGGTCAATTTATAATTTGAAATGCTGACTAATCCCAGCCCTCTTTACCTTTTCTTTTTACATATCTGAAAATAACAAACAAAATCAATAGCCATACTATCGCACTTGCTGCAATAGCAATTTTTACACTATCATAGTAGCTTGAAGGTTTAAAATCAAATACAATGGTGTGGCTGCCAGCAGGTATAGCAAGACCTCTCAGTTCATAGTTGGTCTTCACAATAGGAACTTCTTTACCATCTATAGTAGCTTTCCATCCACGGTCATAAAATATTTCGCTAAACACCGCAAACTGATTTGCGGTACTACTGCTTTTATATGTAATGACATCATTATTATTTTCAACCAAACGAATAGATGCGGTGCTATCGTATGCCGGTAAAAAAGGTACTGAGCTCTTGTATGCTGCTTCCACAATTGCAGTATCTCTTGGATTGAAATTATCCAATGCTTTTATGGCCGATACCGCATCTTTTTCAAATTGTACATGTTGTACAAACCAGCATGCACCCACTGCGCCGGGGTTCATTTGCACCATGGGTTGACCTTTATCATCCGGCACAATCACATACTTCGTATTTAGCATATCGAGTACATGCAAATTCATGGGTTGCTTACGCAAATGAAAACTCAATACATCTTCTGCAATGGCAAGTTTTGCAGGATGATAACCCCCAACTGAATTATGAAAGTAAGATGTAATGGCATCATTAAACACATCTCTTGTTAAGTTTAAAACCCTATAATATCCTGTATCTGCCAATATTTGTTCATCCACTGGCGTAGGCGAAAAATAGCTGGCACTTTGATCATCTTTGGTCTGAAAATTATCATTGTTTAAATATCTGCGTCCTTCTACAATTACATCAATGCTACTCAATAAAACCAAGGCAGGCAACACATATTTCAGTTGCAATTTTTCCTTCATCCAAAACCAAAGTAAACCAAAAGCCATACCCGCAAAAACGATACTTCTGAGTAAGTCACTGCCAAATAATGACTGCCTATCCGCTATCAATGCATTATAAATTCCTGTTGATTCATCAGGCCCATAATATTGTTTGAGTTGTGCTATCAAATTGTCATCAGTAACTGTTCTGTAGCTAAATGTAGAGTACATGGCGGCGGCCAGCAGTATCAAACCTAACATCACAAAACCCGTATTGCGTATAGCTTTTGAAATAACGATCTTATCCCCTTTACCAAAGAATAATTTTTGCAAAGCCAACATACTAAGCAATGGAAATAAAAGCTGTGGAATAACGAGTGCCATACTTGGTGCACGAAATTTATTATACATGGGCAGGTTATTAAACAGGAATTCATTAAAGCCTGCAAAGTTTTTACCCCAACTCATCAATATGCCCATTACACAGGCAATAGCAATCCACCATTTGTCTGCACCCTTCAAATAAATTAAACCCAAAATAAAAATAAGACACATTACCGCACCGAGATAAACCGGGCCCGATGTGCCCAAAGTTTGAGGTCCCCAATACATTGGAAAACCCTTAGCAAAGCTTTCCGCTTGTGCCGCATCAGCACCTTTGCTCTGTACATATTTACTCAAATTGCTTTCTCCTGTAAGCTCCTGACCACTACTGGCACCAGCATATACATTGGGTACCAACAAACTCATGGTTTCAGCCACACCATAACTCCATGTAAAAGCATAATCAATATCCAAACCATTTGATTCCACTTGCTTGGTACCTGTACTATCTAATTGCAGTGTACCATTTCTGGCTGTGGCTTTTGAATAGTCATAGGTTGTTGCTAAAACAACCATATTGGCCATTAATCCCAACAGTGCACATACAGCAAGTATTCCAAAAGATTTTAATAAGTGTGCAAAATCTTTTTCTTTGATCCAATACACTGCATAAGTAATACACATTACTGCTATTGCCAATAAAAAATAATAACTGATTTGCGGATGATTCATAGCAATCATCAACCCTGCAAACAGTGCGGTAAATGCCGCACCCACATAATATCTTTTTTGAAAAATTAAAAATATACCTCCAAGCAATGCAGGCACATAGCCCATGGCCAATGCCTTGGTTTCATGACCCACGCTTACAATGATGGGTGTGTAAGAAGCAAAGGCATATCCTAATGCCGCCAGTATGCCCAACCTATAATCCAGCCGCAATACCTGACTAAGAAAATAGAAGGATATACACATCAAAAAGAAAAAGCAGAATGGGCTGGGCAGAAAAAGTGTAATTATTTTATGTATGTACATCAGACTCACCGGGTTTGGCGGGTCTATAGCCACTTGATATGTAGGCATACCACCAAACAGGGTATTTGTCCATAAAGGGAAATGTCCATTTTTTTCTTTGTATTCGAAACTGCCTTGTGCCATGCCTTTCCAGTTTAGCACATCACTTTGTTGCAATACCTTACCCTCCAATGCAGGGCGGCAATACATAACCGTAATGATTAAAAAAACTCCAACAGCCAAAAGGTGTGGTGCAATGCGTTTCCAATTCATAAAGATTTTTTTATGCTGCGCAAACCTAAGTATTGAGGTCGTAAAAAAAAATTTGAGTCATTTTATAACAACCTTATTTCTTTAAAAAAATTTATGCCCTGTCGGGCAATGGATTGCCGATTTTGAATCATTCCGCTTTGGCTCTAAGATTTTTTGTAAAGTTTTATGAGAGACTATTAATATTGTGGCTTTAAAAGATATAGCAAACATGGTTCTAGCATTGCGCAAAGCGTACAACAAAGCTTTTACACCGGAGGCATACAAAGCATTTGTAACAGCTACAGAAAATTTGCATCCCGGACAGCTCGATTTCAGAATAGCAGAAACACCCATTTTTTGTGATAAAGCGTTCACAAAAAAGATGATAGATGCCTGTGAGGAAATTGTGGATGTAATTGTACAGCCAGATTTCAAATCCATTACCGACAGTGCTATTCCGGAGGGGCTGCGTGTGCCGGGAAATGAATCCCATTCCCATTTTATAGCATTCGATTTTGGCGTTTGTATCAATGAAGATAATGAATTGGAGCCACAGTTGATTGAAATGCAGGGCTTTCCTACCCTGTTTGCGTATCAGGCATATTATGCAGATATAACAAGACAATATTTTGACATCCCTGATAACTACAGTAGCTATCTGAGTGGATTTAATAAGGAAACTTATCTCCAATTATTAAAGGAAGTAATTATAGGAAATCATCAACCGGAAGAGGTTATTTTATTGGAAGTGCTGCCGCATCAACAAAAAACAAGAGTTGATTTTTATGCCACAGAAAAAGCAATTGGCATACCCATCGTATGTCTTACTGAGTTAGTGCAAGAAGGCAGAAATCTTTTTTATATCAAGGATGGAGAAAAAAAACCTGTAAAGCGAATTTACAATAGACTCATTTTTGATGACCTTCAGCAACAAACAGCAGCCATTCAGGAAAAAGGAAAAATTCTATTCAATGATCTGGATGTAGAATGGGCACCACATCCAAACTGGTTTTATAGAATCAGTAAATTTACTTTGCCATTTATCAAACATCAATATGTGCCGGAAACAAATTTTCTCAATCAGTTAAAGGAGATACCTACTGATTTGAGTCAATATGTACTCAAACCATTGTTTTCATTTGCAGGGCAGGGCGTTATTATTGACGTTACAAAAGAGGATATAGATCAAGTAAAAGATCCACAAAATTGGATACTTCAAAAAAAAGTAAAATATGCGGATGTGATAGAAACTCCAGACATTCCTGCGAAAGCAGAAATACGTATATTTTATTTTTGGAAAGATGGGGCTGCAAGACCTGTAGCTACACACAATCTGGGCAGATTAAGTAAAGGAAAAATGATTGGTGTACGATACAATAAAGATAAAGAATGGGTAGGTGGTACAATCATCTTTTTTGAACAGTAACGCTATCTACTCTTCCAATTAAATTTCATTTCAACATGACATTTTTAAAGGCTGTGGCTGGCCGTGTGTGGTGCTTTTGGGCATTGGTAGTTTTTTTTCCTACCATGTGTGTTGCCATTGTATTTTATATGCCTTGTTTTCTTTTACGAGAACCACAAAAAGCACAATGGCATAGACAGGTTTCAAGAGTATGGATGGCCTTTTTTTTATTTTGTATTGGATGCCCCATAAAAATAACTGGTAAGCAATATTTCGAAAATCACCCGGCATATATCATCATTTGCAACCATAATAGTTTGCTGGATATACCCATAACCACACCATTTATGCCAAGGGCAAATAAAACCATTGCCAAAAAAAGCATGAGTTATATACCTTTATTTGGATGGATTTATAGTTTTGGAAGTGTATTGGTAGATCGTAACAATGATACCAGCCGCAGAGCCAGCTATCAAAAAATGAGAGATGTATTGGATATGGGTTTGGACATGCTTATTTATCCCGAAGGAACGAGAAACAATACAGCAGATCCATTAAAAAATTTTTATGATGGTGCTTTTAAATTAGCCGCAGATACGGGAAAGCCAATTCTTCCTGTAGTCCTCTTCAATACACGTAAAGCATTACCCAGAAAAAGGTTTTTTTATCTCATGCCTCAGCCATTGAAAATGGATATACTACCTCCCATTGAAGTAAATGGTAAAGATGCAAAAAAGCTAAAAGAAGAATCCTATAAGCTAATGTGGGATTATTATAAACTGAAAGCCTAACTGCGCAGTATAGGTTTCCAAATTTTTGGTGCCCGCCACCAAAGCAATAAGCCGGTAAGTATGAGTAGCAATGCAATAATTTCAGCTTGTGTAGGCTGCATACCCCAGAAATCATAATGAGTATTTACCCTGATTTGTTCAATCAAGAATCGCTCTATACCATTCACGAAAAGATAGACTGCAAATAACCTTCCGGGTGTTTTAATTTTCTTACGTATAGCCCACAAAAGTCCAAAAAGTAGGATTGCCATTACAATTTCATAGAGTGGTGTAGGAAATACGGGTAGTGGCAAATGGTTGCAATAATCATCCCAAGTGCAGCCCATTATTGGAATACCACTTTCATTTACATTGTGCGGATAGGTATATGCAAAAAGCCAGTCTGGTAAACCCATGAATGCATGCACAGCCTTGTGAGATACTGCTTCCACACTGCCAAACTCCCGGGTATAAAAACTTGCATTGGATTGAATAGCATTATTTACGGCATTCATACCATCTGCGGGTATTAACTCTCCGGCTGCATTACTGATATATGCACTATTGATAATGCCCCAATCTCCATCGCCACTTACTTGGCAGCCTATACGGCCCAATCCATAAGATAACATTAATGGCGCAGCCGCAGAATCAGCCATATCAATAAACCTGATTTTATTTTTCGAGAAATAATACCAAAGTACAATGATGGCCAATATAAGGCCACCGTAATAAGTAAGCCCACTGGGAGAAATAAGATTGCCTATAGGATCTTGTATGAATCGATCCCAATTTTCTAAATTGTCAAAAATTTTTGCGCCGGCAAATCCGGAAATAGCAGCTATAACTGTAATGTCTGCAACCCGATCGCTGGGCCAAATTCTGATGGTACGCTCTTCTGGTTTATCTAATTTATTTTTATTCTTTTCCCACCATTTCAATACAACAAAAAATAATCCCGAAAGCAAACCCGCAGGCAAACTACCCTGCGATGAAAAAATATATACTTGTGGATCTGCCAATGCACCCTCTTCCAAAAAAACGCCTAGTAATTTATATCCGAAAATAAAACCTAAAATAAAATTAGTAAGGAGATCAACAATGGAGGCAGGTTTACCAACCATTATTTTTTCCTCCGTATATACAAATTGACCAAGTGCTTGTTTTCTCCGGAGTTCTTTAGCAAGCAGCCATGCTGCAATGAGAAATGCAATAGCCACAAAAAAACCAAAGCTGTTTACAATTTTTAGACCCTCCAATTCAATCCCAAAAAGTTCTTTAAAGGCGTAATATAAGTTTGGAAACATGTATTCTTTTATTGGCTGCAATAATAGTAAATTGATGATAGGTATAGAAAGATGGTGATAGTTAAATACTGATATGATGGAAAACGACAATTAAAAAGTAGTTCTTTTTACATCTCCTCCCCTCACTGCCCCATTTGAACCACAACATCCCATTCTTCTTTCGTTACCGGCTGCACGCTGAGTCGGCTGAGTTTTATCAATGCCATATTTTGCAAAGCAGTTGTGGCTTTTATGGTGGCAAGTGTGACAGGTTTTTTTAAAGTTGATACCGGTTTTAAATTTACCGCTACCCATGCATCATCATCAGTTGTAGGATCTTGATAAGCCTCTTTAGTAACTTTTGCAATACCAACTATTTCAAGCCCCTCATTGCTATGATAATAAAATACCAAGTCCCCTTTTTTCATAGTCCTTAAATGAATCCTTGCAGCATAATTTCTTACCCCATCCCAATAGGTTTCTTTATCTATTAAAAACTGCTGCCAGCTATATTTATAAGGCTCACTTTTTACTAACCAGTATTGCATAAATATTTTTCTGATGCAAGAATAATTTTTATCCATGAATCCATCACATTTTATTTTGCGTATATTTTTATTCAAATTGTACTGAATGAAGAAAATATTACTTTTCTCAATTGCTAGTCTCTTTTTTTTACTTGCTGATGCACAACAAAATATTAGAATAAAAATTATAGATGCGGGCACACATTATGGTGTAGAAAATGCATTGGTTATTCTACCTCAAAAAGCTAGTTATTTAACCAATTCCAGTGGAGAAGTCAGTATTCCAATCACCTCAGATACTGGTTTTATACTTATATCCTGTATCGGCTACAATTCTATACAAACAAAATTTGAGCAAGTAAAAGTTAATACAGAAGTAATGCTTACTCCTGGCATCGTTAGTTTACAAGAGGTGGTTGTAAGTAGTCATAGTTTAAATCAATCCGGCACAATCAGCAAAATAGATTTAAAGTTGCGGCCTGTAAATAGTGCTCAGAATTTTTTGAGAACAGTGCCCGGTTTGTTTACCGCACAGCATCAGGGAGGCGGTAAAGCAGAGCAAATTTTTTTAAGGGGTTTTGACAATGATCATGGTACTGATATAGCCGTTAATGTGGATGGTATTCCAATCAACATGGTGAGCCATGCACATGGACAAGGTTATAATGATATGCATTTTATTATCCCTGAAACTGTTGGCACGATTGACTATGGTTCCGGTCCTTACTATACCTCAGTTGGCAACCTCAATACATCGGGATATGTGAAAGTGAATACGTTAAATGCATTGGAAGAAAACAGTATTAAAGTAGAAGGTGGCATGTTAAATACTTTTAGAACTGTGGGTATGATTAATCATCTCTCAAAAAATGCAGCTACTAAAGGACAGCATTGGTTTACGGCAGGAGAATTTCTATATAGTGATGGGCCATTTGATTTGCCGCAAGCATTTAAAAGAAAAAATATATTTTCAAAATTCAATGCAAATCTTAATGCCAATCACCAACTCACCCTTTCCGCAGGCTGGTTTGAAAGTAATTGGTTTGCAAGTGGACAAGTGCCACAGCGTGCTATTGATGATGGTACCATAACGAGGTGGGGCACTATTGATAAGGAAAAAGGTGCTACAGGCAGATGGAATATCAATGCTATGTTAAGGTCAAGGTTGGGTGCATCCACTTATTGGACAAATCAGCTTCATTTTAGCCGATATAATTTTAATTTATTTTCAAACTTTACTTTCTATTTAGTGGATGCCTTAAATGGCGACCAGATAAATCAGGTAGAAAAAAGAAACCTGATGGGCTATAATAGTGTACTAAATAATGAGCATCAAATAGGCAATTGGGTTTGGCGCACGGAAGCGGGTATTGGTGTTAGATATGATGTTGTAAATAATTCACAACTGAATAATACCAAAGACTTCACAACAATAAAAGATAGACTATCTTTTGGTGATATCAATGAAACAAATTTTTATGCATTTGCAGGAGAAACTTTTAGTAATGAAAAGTGGCAAATCAACATAGGTGCAAGGTTTGATGGTTTTAATTTTCAATACACAGACAAACTCCAACAAAATAGCTTGAAACAAACAGCCAATAAATCAATTGTAAGTCCAAAATTAAATATTCAATATACCCTCAATAAAACAGCCCAATTGTACTTGAAAACGGGAAGAGGTTTTCATAGCAATGATACCCGGGTAGTGGTACCACAACAGGGTCGTGAAATATTGCCTGCGGCTTATGGTACTGATCTTGGATTTATAATTAAACCAACTCCTGGCATCATCATAAATACAGCAGTATGGTATCTTTATTTGCAGCAGGAATTTGTATATGTGGGCGATGCCGCAGAAGTAGAACCGAGTGGACGTACAGAACGAAAAGGAATAGATATAAGTGCCAGAGTTCAAGTATCAAATGCTTGGTTTTTGTATAGCAATGTAAATTATGCACATGGTAGAAGCATTGATGATGAAAAAGGGAATGATTTTATTCCATTAGCTCCTACATGGAGTAGTGTGGGTGGTGTTATTTATAAAGGTAAAAGTCCGATTAATGGATCATTGATATATAGATACCTAAAAGATAGGTCAGCCAATACAGATAATTCTCTTACTGCACAAGGCTATTTTGTAAATGACTTAGCCATTAATTATACAAGAAAAAAATATGAAATAGGTGTGGTAGTAGAGAATGTGTTCAATACAAAGTGGAGGGAAGCACAGTTTGAAACTGAATCGAAGCTTCGCAATGAAATAGAGCCAGTAAATGCAGTAAATTTTACCCCTGGTGTTCCATTCAATGCAAGGTTGAGGTGTAGTATTTTCTTTTAATTGCAATGTATTTTCAAAAGGCGATTATAGAATTAACAGATTAGACTTAATTTATTTCAGTTGGAGAAAATATGATCAAAAAATCTCTCAACTTATGCTTCCTCATAATTGGTAACTTGCACCCATGCAGTTCGACTTGAAAAGCGCTTATTCCCCTGCGGGTGATCAACCAGAAGCCATTAGACAGCTTGTGGAAGGTATCCAACAGCAGGAGAAACATCAGACTTTGCTTGGTGTAACGGGTAGCGGTAAAACTTTTACCATTGCCAATGTAATACAGCAGGTGCAGAAACCCACATTAGTCATTACACATAACAAAACCCTTGTAGCTCAACTCTACGGAGAATTCAAGCAATTCTTTCCAAATAACGCAGTAGGTTATTTTGTTAGTTATTACGATTATTATCAACCGGAAGCTTATATGCCGGTGAGTGATACTTATATTGAAAAAGATTTAAGCATCAATGAAGAACTAGATAAACTCAGACTGCAAGCTACAGCAGAATTACTTAGTGGCAGAAGAGATATCATAGTAGTGGCCAGTGTAAGTTGTATTTATGGAATAGGAAATCCAACAGAATTTGCAAACAGTGTAATCAGGATACAGAAAGGTCAGAATCTAAGCAGACAGGGCTTCTTGCACAACTTAGTCAACAATTTATACAACCGCACTCAGACTGATTTTAAAAGAGGAACATTTAGGGTAAAAGGAGATACGGTTGATATCAACCTTCCTTACGTTGACTACGGTTATCGCATTACCTTTTTTGGTGATGAAATAGAAAGCATTGATAGCATTGATGTGGCTACGAATAAAAAAATAGCCTCCATTTCAGATGCTGCCATATTTCCTGCCAACTTATACATAGCGCAAAAAGACATGCTTCAGCAAATCATGTATGAAATACAGGATGAAATGATGCTTCAGCATGAGTATTACAAACAATCCGGAAAATATATAGAAGCACAACGGATAAAAGAGCGTGTTGAATATGACCTTGAAATGATAAGGGAACTTGGATATTGTAATGGCATTGAGAATTACAGCCGTTTTTTTGATAGACGTATGCAGGGTACTCGGCCGTTTTGTTTATTGGATTATTTTCCTAAAGATTTTTTATGTGTTATAGATGAAAGTCATCAGACCATACCGCAAGTAGCCGGCATGTATGGTGGTGACAGAAGCAGAAAAATGGTTCTGGTAGATTTTGGTTTTCGCTTACCATCAGCTTTAGATAATAGGCCATTAAACTTTCATGAATTTGAAAATATGATGAACCAGATTATTTATGTAAGTGCCACGCCGGATAGTTATGAACTAGAACAAACCGGCGGTGTAGTAGTGGAGCAGGTTGTAAGGCCGACCGGTTTGCTGGATCCACCCATTGAAGTGAGGCCATCAATAAATCAAATTGATGATTTATTAGATGAAATTGATAGAAGAGTAAGTGATGGAGATAGGGTATTGGTAACCACACTTACCAAACGTATGGCAGAAGAAATGGACAAATACTTACAACGTATTGACATAAAAAGCAAATACATACATAGCGACGTGGATACTCTGGAAAGAGTGGAAATACTCAGGCAATTAAGACTTGGTGAAATAGATGTATTGGTTGGTGTAAACCTGCTTAGAGAAGGACTTGACCTACCTGAAGTATCGCTGGTGGCTATACTGGATGCAGATAAAGAAGGCTTTTTGAGAAATGAGAAATCGCTAACACAAACGGCCGGAAGGGCCGCAAGAAATGTAAAAGGATTGGTCATTTTTTATGCTGATACTATTACTCAAAGCATGCAGCGCACTATGGACGAAACACAACGCCGTCGTGAAAAACAAATTGCACACAATACCTTGAATAATATAACACCAACTACTGTAGTGAAAAGTAAAGAACAGGTATTTGCACAAACTTCTGTGTTAGATATAAAAGGTTTTGATCCAAGCAAACCCTATGCAGTGGGCAATGATCAGGATATTGTAGGAACAGCCGCAGAAGAACAGGAAGTATATGAAACAATACCACAAGTAGAAAAAACTATAGCACAAACAAAAAAGAAGATGGAAAAAGCAGCACGTGATTTAGACTTTATAGAAGCGGCACGTCTGCGGGATGAAATGTTTGCCCTTCAAAAAAAACTGGAAGTGATGAAAGGATAATTGTCCATTTAAGTTTCTACATAAGCATAAATAAATTATTTAATGCATTGTTATTGAACCCAAATTTTCCAATTTTCCTCTGCTTGTAAGGCAAGCATGTCGTACCCATTCTGGATGATAGCACCTCGCTCCTGCCCTAATTTTAGAAATGAAGTAAGTGCTGGATTATATACAAGATCGAAGAGGTAATGTTTTTTTGTGAGGAAGTGGTAAGGTATTTCAGGTGCTTCATGAATGTTTGGAGCAGTGCCCACTGGGGTACAATTTATAATGACCTGATGTGAGGCCATTAATTCAGCACTAAGGTCTTTGTAAGATATCAAGTTTTTATTTGAACTGTTTCGAGATACTATTGTGTATTTGATACCTAATTCGATAAGTGCATAAGCAACTGCTTTTGACGAGCCCCCCGTTCCTAAAATAATTGCGTCAGTATGGTGAGGGAGCATCTGTTTTTGAAAAGAACCCTTGAATCCCAAATAGTCTGTATTGTAGCCAATCAGTTTACCATTTGTGATCTTTATACAATTGCAGGCATTTATAGATTTTACCTCAGGACTCATATCATTTAGAAAGGGAATGACTGATTCCTTATAGGGAATGGTTACTGCAAGTCCACACAAGTCTTCATTTTCGAGTACACCATATAAATGCTGTATGGATGGTATTTCATAATTTTCAAATTTGGCGTTAGCTATACCTTCCCGAATAAACTTTTCAGTAAAATATTTTTTTGAAAAAGAGTGGCTTAGCGGAAATCCTATCAAGCCATAACTATGCATTATGATTTTGATTCTTTTTCTAAATAGAGGTGAAAAGTATCTCCACGTAAACCAATACGCATGGCTTCTAATGCTATCATTTCATTTGGAGCAATATTGCCCAAATTCACGTTGCAACCTACAAGTTCCAAAAAGTATAATTGCTGTGCTTTTTGGGGTGCTTCCCAAATAATATTTTCTTCCGGTATTTGAGTTAAAATTTCTTGCACAAGTCCTTCTCTTACTTCGCCACTGCCTCTGTAAATGCCCACATTTCCAGCCTCTCTTGCTTCTGCAATTACATAAGTGCTTCCTGCTTCCAGTTCTGCACGCATCAGTTCAATCCATTTGTATGGGGGAATAATATGTGCCGCATCTTTACTACCCACTTCACTTAGCACTGTGCCATACTTGGTTAATTTTTCAATGTATCCACATTTTTCGGCATGTGGTATTGTAATGCTGCCATCACTTACTTCCATAAAATCAATATTATATTCTTTACAAACATTAATATAATCTTGAAACTGGTTGCGAATCAGGAAGGCTTCAAATAATGTACCTCCAAAATACACGGGTATGCCAAAACTTTGATAGACTTCAATTTTTTCACGAAGGTTTGGTGTTACAAAGCTTGTTCCGAAACCTAATTTTACTATGTCAACATGAGGATTGGATGCACTCATAAAATTTCGTGCCTCTTCAACACTTAAGCCTTTATCCATCACCATGGTAATGCCATGATTTCTTGGTTTCTTATTTCTTTCGGGTATTTGTGTAAGATTAAAGTTCATGCTATTTTTTTGCGTGGGCAAAAATAAGGATTTGCAAATATTTGCTGCGCTGGTTATTTTGAAGGTGAATAATCTATATCTCTCCCGCCCAGTTTTCCCAAATTTTTAAATAAAATTGTGAAGCTTTTACGATTTTAGAAATGCCAAATAAGTATGGCTCTTAATGTGCCACTAACCAATTCTCACCTACACCCACTTCTGCTTCTACAGGTACATTGTTTGGCAATGGCAAAGCCGATTTCATATTATCCAGAATGAGTGGTTTTAAAATATCTACTTCATCTTTATGTACATCAAATATAAGTTCATCATGCACCTGCAAAATCATTTTGCTTTTTAAAGAAGTCTTTTGTAAAGCAGCATGAATGCGTATCATGGCAAGTTTGATCATATCAGCAGCAGTACCTTGTATGGGTGAATTAATGGCATTGCGCTCAGCAAAACCCCTTACGGTAAAGTTAGAAGAATTGATATCCCTAAGCCAGCGTTTGCGGCCCATTACAGTTTCTACATAACCATGCTCACGGGCATAGTTGATGGTATCATCCATAAATTTTGTAATACCCGCAAATTCTTTTTTATAGTTATCAATAATTTCTTTGGCTTCTGTACGGCTTATGCCCAAATTGTCTGCAAGGCCAAATGCACCCTGTCCATATATGATCCCAAAATTTACACTCTTTGCTTTGTATCGCATTTCTTTTGTGACATCTTGTTCGTCCACCCCATACACTTTTGCTGCAGTAGCCGTATGTATATCCTTATTCTGCTGAAAGGCGGCACACATATTTGGATCGCCACTCATGGCAGCTACAATGCGTAATTCAATTTGAGAATAGTCTGCACTCATCAATACATAATCACCACTTCGTGGAATGAATGCCTTTCTGATTTCTTTTCCACGATTGGTTCTTACAGGAATGTTTTGTAGATTAGGATTATTGCTAGCTAACCTTCCTGTTACCGCCACGGCTTGTCCATAAGTGGTATGTACACGACCCGTTTTTTTATTGATCAATTGTGGCAAGGCATCTACATAAGTGGACTTTAACTTTGTGAGTTCTCTAAAGGTCAATATATCCTCAACAATGGGGTTTTTATTGGCCAACTTTACTAGCACTTCTTCACCTGTAGCATACTGACCCGTCTTTGTTTTCTTTGCTTTTGGATCTATTTTTAATATTTCGAAAAGCACTTCCCCCAGTTGCTTTGGGGATGCCAAATTAAAATCTACACCTGCTTTTTCATATACATTTTTTTCAGCAATGGCAGCATCCACTTCCAGCACTGCAGAATATTCGTTTAGGAATGTTTCATCAATCCTTACCCCTTCAAACTCCATATCGGCAAGCACTTTTACCAATGGATTATCAACCTTGTAAAAAACTTGTTCTACATCTTTTTCTTTAAGTTCTGGATGAAGAATATGTTTGAGTTGAAGTGTAATGTCAGCATCTTCTGCAGCGTATTCTTTTATTTGTTCTATGGGCACATCACGCATAGTGCCTTGTGCTTTTCCTTTTTTTCCAATTAAGTCCTCAATATGCACCGGTTCATAATGGAGGTATTTTTCACTCAGTACATCCATACTTCTTTTACCGTCAGGTTCTATTACATAATGAGCAATCATGGTATCATAAACTGCACCCACAAAGGATACATCATACCATTTCATCACCAACAAATCATATTTAATATTCTGTCCAATCCATGTTTTATCCGGATTGCCAAACAGGGGCATAAAGTGATTGATAATATGCATTGTTTCATCTCTTGATGCCGGACAGGGCACGTACCATGCTTCGGCGGGAGTAAAACAAAAACTCATGCCTACTAATTCTGCCATGTTTGCGTCAATGCCGGTCGTTTCAGTATCAAAGCATATTTCATTAAATGATGCCGCAGTGGCAATTATTTTTTGATAGTCTTCAACTGTAGTGGCCAGATGGTATTGGTGTGGTGTATTGGTAATATTTTTTATTGGATATTCTGCCTGTGGTGCATCATTTACATCAGGCGCTGCGATGGGGTTTATGGCAATGGCTTGTTTTCTTGAATTTGATGTAGCTACTACATTTCCAAACAAATCGGTTTGGACCACTTCAGGTGCAGATGGAAACGTATTGAATGCATCCCCCAAAACTCTTTTGCCCAAGGTTTTAAATTCAAGCTCTGTAAATATTTCTATAAGTTTATCTGTATCATAGGCACTCATTGCAAAATTTTCTTCATGAAAAGTTACTGGCACGTTGGTAATGATTGTGGCTAATTTTTTACTTAATAGAGCAGCTTCTTTTCCTTGCCTTACTTTTTCACCCAATGCACCTTTTATTTGGTCTGCATGATCAAGTACATTTTCAAGGCTATCATATTCTGCCAATAATTTTGCTGCAGTTTTTTCACCTACACCAGCTATACCTGGTATATTGTCCACTGCATCCCCCATCAAGCCTAAGATATCAATAACCTGATGTACATTTTTGATATTCCATTTGGCACATACTTCTTGAGGTCCCATTACCTCCGGTAGTCCACCTTGATATCCCGGTTTATAAATGAATACACCATCTCTTACCAATTGTCCATAGTCCTTGTCTGGAGTAACCATATACACATCATAACCCGCATCATGTGCTTGCCAGGCTAATGTACCCACCACATCATCTGCTTCATATCCATCTACCTCAATGATGGGAATATTAAAACCCTCAATTATTTTTTTTATATCTGGTATAGCGGATTTTAGGTCCTCTGGTGTTTCTTGTCTTTGGGCTTTGTATGCTTCAAATTCTATATGTCTTTCTGTGGGTGCAGCCGTATCAAAACAAATAGCAATATGTGTAGGCTTTTGATTATTGATTAAATCCAATAAAGTATTAGTAAAACCAAATTGTGCATTTGTATTTTTTCCTTTACTGGTAATGCGTGGGTTTCTGATAAGTGCATAGTAAGCCCTGAAAATAAGTGCAAACGCATCCAGTAAAAAAAGTTTTTTTTCCATGTGGGGCAAGATAAGGGGAGAGATAGTATTACTCACCATCCAAGTTAAATTCACCGCTGATTCTGCTAAGTAATGTTTAGCTGATGTTTTTGATTACTGAGCACATTATCTGTTGTCCAAGTAAGTGTTTTTTCAAATTCACCCTTTCGTTCACTACAATCCGATTTAGCACATATTTTACAACTAAAAGGCAAGCATCCGTCTGTATGCACAAACATTTCAATGCTTTCTCCAAAATGATGCTTCACCACTTCCTGAAGTTGATCCACTTCCACATGTGCTTCATGTACATTGAGGTACCAAGGCACAGTAAGATGGCAATCTATATGCAATACGCTACCGTATTTTATAACCCTCAAATTGTGCAAATCAATCCAGTTGGACACCCTGCTTTTATTCAACACTTCGATCATGTGTTGCAATATTTTTAAATCGGCTTCATCCATTATACCCGCTAGGCTTGTTTTTAGAATACGACAACCATTGTAAAAAATAATGATAGACAGTATGACCCCAACAATAATATCAATCTGGGTAATACCGGTGTACTGCACAAGCAGTAGGGCAATGATAATTCCAAATGTAGTAATGGTATCGGTTTGAAGATGACGCCCAGTAGCCAGCAGTGCTGCAGAATTATTTTTGGTACCCCTGTTTATACAAATCTGTCCAGCCAATAAATTAACTAATGCAGTTGCCGCCACTATGATTATGCCATTTTCAAGCTGTGTCAGTGGCTTGTTTTGTAGGAGGTTTATAATTGTTTCATACAGGATTAAAACTCCAGAAGAAATAATAAGGCCACCTTCAAGCGCAGCGCCAATAAACTCTGCTTTACCATGACCGTATGGATGATCTATATCTTTTGGTTTTGCAGCTATACTCAAGCTATATAATCCTATAAAACCCGCAGCCACATTTACAATACTTTCTAAAGCGTCGCTAAGTACAGCAAGTGAATGTGTGATATAATAGGATGCAATTTTTGCCAAAAAAAGTAGAACAGAAATTGCTGTTATCCATTTTTGTAATTGTAAATTTTGCTTGGAGGCATTCATCACAAACAAGCTATTATTACTTATTTAGAATCTGATTTTGATGCTGAATACTTTCCATGTGCACTGCATCAAAATATTTGGTTATAAACTCACGGCTCAATCCAAGAATATCACCCTTTTTTGTAGCACGTTCCAAAATTTCATTCCAGCGGTTTGTTTGTAAAATCGTAATATTATTTTCTTTTTTATACACACCTATTTGCTCAGCAAGTTTCATACGCTGACTTAATATCTGCATCAACTCATCATCCAAATGATTGATTTGCTGACGTAGCGTTTCCAATGCTGCATGATAGGCTTCTGAATTTACATCTTCTTGTCTCCAAATGATGCTATTCAGCATTTCTGATAGCCGCTCTGGTGTTACTTGTTGTTTTGCATCACTCCATGCTTTATCAGGGTCAATATGGCTTTCAATCATTAAGCCATCAAAATCAAGATCAATAGCTTTTTGTGCCACTTCCATCAGAATATCTCTCCGGCCACATATATGAGAAGGGTCATTTATAAATATTAAATCAGGATTTCTTCTTTTCATTTCAATGGCTAAGTGCCACATGGGTGCATTGCGGTATTCAGTATTTCCATAAGAAGAAAATCCACGGTGTATGAGTCCAATCTTATCTATACCAGATTTGTGTACACGCTCTACGGCACCAGTCCATAATTCAAGATCAGGATTGATAGGATTCTTTATTAACACAGGCACTTTAACTCCCCTCAAAGCATCCGCCACTTCCTGCACACTAAATGGATTTACAGTAGTGCGTGCTCCAATCCACAGAATATCCACTTCAAAAGTAAGTGCATCTTCCACCTGCTTACCTGTAGCTACTTCTACTGCTGTGGGCAAACCAGTTAGTTCCTTTGCTTTTTGCAACCACGGCAGGCCCTTGGCTCCTACCCCTTCAAAACTGCCCGGTCTGGTTCGTGGTTTCCAAATACCGGCCCTTAGAATATCTACCTTTCCTGTATTGGAAAGTCTTACTGCCGTTTCAGTAAGTTGTGCTTCCGTTTCTGCGCTACAGGGTCCTGATATTATAAAAGGCCTTTTATTGAATGTATCTTCTATAATTATACGATTGCTTAATGTTGCTTCCATTTTTTTATTTATTTTTTTAATGTCCACAATGCTTTTAAGATTGAGCTCATCATGTAATGATTTAAAATCCTATTGAATCATTGCATGTAGAATATTGTATCCGTGTCAAAAATATAAAGATATGGCCCGCTTATTAAGGAAATGAATAAAAAATATCATCAATTTTAATGTGAATGATGCTACAACGCTACATACATACATCCAAGACCCATAAAAAATTTCCATTTAGCAATTCGATGTATAAATATTTTTTTAAAAATTTTCCCTTCGGGTAATGAGCAAAGGAGGTCGTATAAAATTCAAAACATGTATCAATTTTTTTCTGATTTAAATTTCGATAAACTAATGTCAATAATTTGTTATAGAAAGGAAAACTTTATCATTGCA
>CALAGJ010000139.1 GCA_937892395.1 uncultured Parafilimonas sp. | reverse complement strand
AAATTATCTAAATATTTGCATATTTAATTGAATTAAATCTACAATTAACACCATATGTCAGTAAAATTAAATTTAGACAAATTAGACTTTCAGATACTGCAAGAAATGATGACGAGCTCTGAAATATCGTATGCAGACCTTGGGAAAAAGCTATTTGTGTCTGGTGGTACCATTCATGTACGTATAAAAAAAATGCAGGATTTGGGTGTAGTAAAGGGCAATAAATTAGGCGTGGACTTGCGTCTTCTAGGCTATGATGTGGTGGCTTTCATTGGCATTTTTCTCGAAAAAAGTTCGCTATACGATACTGTGGCTAAGGAGCTGAAAAAAATTCCTGAAATCATTAGGCTGAGTTATTGCACAGGAAATTACAGCATGTTTGCAGAAGTAGTTTGCAAAGACATTGCACAGCTTAAACTGGTATTGCATGATGAGCTCCAAAAAATAAAGGGGATAGAACGTACAGATACAATTATTTGTTTGGAAGAAAGCTTTAGCCGTGTTGTACAAGTGACAGAACCAAACGATTTAACTGCATCTGACTTGTAGTTATTAATCTTTCCACACACTAAGACCCTCACTACAGTTGGCACAGATATCAATGTTTTTGCGGCTCTTCATCAATTCTGATCTAAATTGTTTGTAATTATCGTTATGCCATATTTGTTTAAAACTTTGGTTCTTTAAATTGCCCAGTCGGTGCATAGCATCTTTATCAAAACAACAAGGGGCCACAATTCCATCCCAAGTTATCACATTGGCATGCCATAGTTTCCAGCAGTAGTTATTCAGCCCACTTTTTATTTCCATAACCCCATCTTTATTTTTTTTGTAGCGGCTATATTTACTGAGTGTTGGTATGAGTTGATTGGGATCATTTTCATAATCATAAACCTGTGCAGTTTTAAACCGTACCTGATCTACGCCAATTTCTTTTGCCAATTTTTTTATATCAGCTATTTGATGTTCGTTTGGTTTTACTACCAGAAATTGAAAAAAAACAAATGGCTTTTTACTATTAAGTTCTTTTTTCCATTTTACAATATTTCTTGCTCCCTCCAAAACTTTATCCAGTTTGCCACCTACTCTATATTGTTGATACACATCTTGTGTGGTGCCATCTATAGAAATGATTAATCTATCTAAACCACTCTCCACGGTTTTGCGGGCCTTTTCATCAGATAAGTAATGTGCATTTGTACTGGTAGCAGTATAAATACCCTTCTTGCTGGCATAAGCTACCATATCCAAAAAATTAGGATTCAGATAAGGTTCTCCCTGAAAATAAAAAATGAGGTAAAGCAAATCTTGATAAATATCATCAATTGTTTCAGTAAAAAAATCCTTTTGCAACATACCTGTAGGCCGAGTAAACTCTCTAAGCCCACTGGGGCACTCCGGGCAGCGAAGGTTACAACTGGTAGTAGGCTCAAAAGAAATAGATACAGGCATACCCCATTGCACAGGCTTACCAAGTATTTTACTATACTGATAGCTAGCATAAACCTTCAGTGCATTCAACATACGCTGCCATGTAAGTTTTGAAATCAGGTTAATAGTATCATTCCAATTAAAATAAGCCATTTGGCAAAAGTAATTGGTTTGTGTATAGTAGTGTGTTTTTGAAAAAGAGACCGAAGCGGTACAGATATTATGCTGGCTTATAGTTTGTTTTGGCAAACAGGTTTTACAATATGCATTCTTAGATTTTATTAGGTTGCCCTACGGGCAATGAACAGCTATTTTCTATCAATAATATGTAATAAAAACGATACATGAATCCAAAACTATAAGCCAAAGCAGTTATACAAGATAATACTAAACTCATATTTTGCATTAGAATTACAGTGCCTTAGCTTAATATTACATACTTTGGTATTTATTAAGATTTCAAATAATTCACTATTTCAAGAACAAAAAATGTAACGGAAAAACTGTATCTAATTCTGCTTTTACAAATATTCATAACAATGTCAGTTACAAATTATATATTCAGAATTGTTTGAATTATCAACAACAATCAACCTTCTAACTCAAAAAATGTAAATTTTATCTCTAAGTAGAAAGCAGTCTATCTCACTAAAACAATGGTGCCTTTTCTTGTAAAACTGCCACAGATAGGGCTTTCAGCAACTATAGAGTACACATAAACTCCTGCTGGCTGCGCTTTTTTCTGATAAAATCCATCCCAGCACTGGTTTATGTCATCTGTTACAAAAACTTTATTGCCCCATTTATTATAAATGGCCATTTCTTTCAGAGTTACATTACCCCATTTGCGCAAGCTAAAACAATCATTCAAACCATCACCATTAGGAGAAAATGCATTGGGTACAAAAAAGGTTTTTGAAGCATCTCCACCCCTTGCAAATACGGTTACGGTATCAATATCAGTACATCCAGTTTCACTGGTTACTTTTACTGAATAGAGAGTAGTTTCTGTAGGGTTTGCAATTGGATTAGAAATGTTGCTGTTGCTAAGATTTGATATGGGAGTCCAACTGTATCGTAAACCTCCCGTGGCATTCAATTGTGTTTCTAATACATTGCAAGTAATATCGTTAGACTTTTCTGCAGTAGCAATTGGCGCACTCAATACGTTTACATCAACATAAAGTGTATCAGTTAACTTACATTTCTCTTCTCCAATGATTACACTATAAGTGATGGATGAAACTGGCGTAGCAGTAGTAATTGCAGCATTAGGAGCTGTTAGGGTTGAATCGCCATACCATGCATAGTTATTGCCTCCAGATGCTGTGAGTGTAACACTATTTCCTTCACAAAGCAATGCAACAGGAGGTAATACACGAAACTGAGGTACCGGAAATATTTTTACCAAAACACTGTCAGTATTTGCACATCCATCTTCACTTATAGCCGTTACTTTATAAATTGTTGTTGTATCCGGATTTGCAAGTGGATTGGAAATATTTGGATTACTCAAGAAAAATGAGGGTGACCAACTATAACTTGTTGCACCGGTTGCATTTGCATTGAGTTGTGCATACCCACTACCGCAAATAGTAGTATCGCCATTGGCATTTACTTGAGGTATTGGCCACACAGTTACTATTACTGAATCTTTGTTGGTGCATCCTTGTGCAGATGTTGTAGTTACAATATATTTTGTAGTAATACTTGGCTTGGCAATCGGGCTTTTTGTATTTACGTTATTAAGACCTGTAGGTGGCGACCATGCATACGTGTTTCCGGTGCCTGTGGTAATGAGTGTGATGGATGCGCCACTACAAATTGATGTATCGGATCTGGTAGATACTGTTGGTACAGCATTGACTGTAATAGTGACCGAATCCAAATTTTTACAACCATTAGCATCTGTATAAGTAACAAAATATTCAGTAGTAGCATTTATAGTGGCCACAGGATTTGAAATATTGGTGCTATTTAGCCCTGTGGATGGCGTCCAGATATATGTGCCACCAGTGTTTGGTTTTACAGATAACTGTACTGCACCACTGCCGCAAATTGCAGTATCACTGCTGGCAGTAACCACGGGTAAATTTCTTACGGTTACAACTACAGTATCTGTATCCACGCAGCCCAAAGCATCTGTACCTGTTACAATAAAACTTGTAGTAACAGGTGGATTGGCCACAGGGTTGGCAATAGTTAGATTGGAGAGATAAGGAGATGCATTCCACTGATAAGTAACGGCACCACTGGCACTAAGTTGTAATGAACTGCCTTTGCAAATGGCTGTGTCTTTGGTAGCTGTGATGGCGAGGGTGCAGGGGGTGGTTTTGCAACTGTCTTCAATGAAAATGCATTGTGGATTGGTAGCGTTGATGATTGCAAACCCAAATAGACTTCCATTATATGCCGTATTCCCTTGTTTATTCAATAGATTATCAAAAACATAATTAGCCCGAAGACCTATTTCTGTAGATGGGTTTGACAATGTTTGATTCATGTTTTGCCTAATCTGATCTTGAGTGCGAGCCACACTCCAAATTCGTACATTATTTATATAGCCATAAAAATCTTCCAATTGATTTGATGGATTTTGGGCATAATTACCAATGGTTGTTATAAGGTTATTGGTTATAAGATTTCCGGAACAAGGAACTGAGCTGAGTAAAAATCCATTTCGATAATATTTTAAAGTATTGCCGTCATAAACCATAGCCACATGATAGGTTTTATTATATTCGATATTACACACATTGCCAGTTAAGAAATAACCATTGGTTGTAGTTACAGCCCCACGTAAAGGGCGTAGAATATAATTAGCATCTGATGGATTTGTATGTTTGGAAACGATATCACCTCCATCATTTGTAAACTTTGTAGGTTGTGTCCAGTTAAATTCTGCTTCAACAGTAAGTTTAGTTCCAGTTACATCAATATCTCCAGTTCTAAATGCTGAGGAAGTAATATCATTTTTTAACCATGAATTACATCCAATATCTGAACATGGAGAGAGTGCTTTTACTTCATCGTCATTAAGTGCACGATTGTAAAATCTAATTTCGTCGATGGAGCCATTGAACCATTGAGGGTCATCAGACCACCAAGTGCCGATTTGTACAGTAGCATTAGTACACTCAAGCATTTCTTTGAAACTTGCAATTGTAATTTGAGAAAGTAGTCCGTTGATGTATATTTTTTGAAGGCCCCGATCAAAAGTAACTGTTATACAAGTCCATTCATTTGTTGGGACATTTGTATTTGAGTATATTTGTGAATTGCTTATTGGCAAGCCCGAGCAATCACCATTTGAAGAATTGGTACCATAGTAAACACCAGGGGAGTTAATAAAGTTAATACCACAGTTAAATTGTGTACCAGTTGCCCCTGTGTACTGGATTTTTCCAATTATATTTTGATGACTTGTTGATTCTGTTAGAAATTGAAACGAGATAGACATACTGCTATCTTGATTAAAATCATCACTGCTGGGTATTTGTATAAATTGATTAAATCCATTGAAGGAATATGCACTATTTGAATTACCATTTCTATCCGAAGTTAATGTTGCATTATTTAAGATAGGGTTATTCCCTCTACCAGTGGCATCTAAAGCATTTCCGTTAAATGGATAGTATGCGACTAATCCTAAACTTAAGTCAACTTGTGTATACGCTATTTTGAAAAAAAAAGAAAACATAATCACAAATATGTAAGGTAAAAAAATCTTCCTTTTAATTATAGATTGCATAAAACAAATTGAGTTGATTCTATTAAAGTTGAATTTTTTGGTTGCTGTAATTTATGTAAACTTAAGTAAAAAAGCTGAAATAAGTTGAATATTTTTTTACTAAATTTTGCTAAAAAATCAAAATTTAAGACACTATAAAATAAATATAATTTTTCAATTATTTTAACAATGGCTTAGGATAAAGTTTCTTAAAAAATAAAAAAAGAACTTGAAAGATGATATGACTATCAATTAAAATTCCAATCCTTATGTAAAAATCATTTGTAGGGTCAAAGTCATTCTCTGGTATCAAAATATCAATTTTCTTTTTGAGGTCAAATATACATTTAGAAACAGTAATACTGTTCCTTTGATGTTTAGGTATTTGCAATAAATGATGTGGAATTGATTTACAGTATGGCTTTATAAAATTTAGACCATATTTCATAAAAATATTTGAGTATTTCTCTTCTTTCTTTAATTCTAAAAAAAAATCCATCATACGATTAAATGCATAATAATATTTTAATTTTGAGGATGAATTGGTTGTACTATGTTGATGAATTCTATAAGAACAGCATTCAGACCTAGTACAAGCCCGATAACTTTTCCGTACAAGCTCCATCCATAATTGTAAGTCTGCAAATAATAAGTTTGGATAAGGTGGAATACCGCCAATTGAGTCAAAATCCGTTGATCTGACCATTTGACCAATTGAAAGATCAAACATGCCAGAAAGAAAAAAACCTAAAAATTCTTCACTGTGCTGCACTTCATCCATAGGTTTACATGCATTTAAGATTTGACCATTTGTATTAATATACCTAAAATGTGCTTGATATAAACTCGCATTTGGATGCTTTTTAATTAAAGTATCCATTTCTTCAAGAAAATTTTTGTCAATTATATCATCATGACCTAAAAATGTCATGAATTCATTCTTTTCAATTGAAACAATTCTTGCCCAATTTGCCTCTATACTTAATGGCTCAGTAGAGGGGTAAATTCTCACTCTATCATCATTCAGGGATTTTATCCATTCCAAAGTGCCATCAGTACTGCAGTTCTCCAAAATTTCTAAATTAAAGTCTTGTACTGATTGGGATAGTATACTATAAATACATTGCTTTACATATTCGCCACCATTCCTAACAGGTAGTATAATACTGAATTTTCTCACATTTATATTTTCAAACTTTATTTCATTCGTTTTAAATACCCATCTGGAGCTACACTAATTAAAAGCTTATTGTTGATACTTGAATCAATTTCAAATTTATCATTTTCTTTTAGAAATTCCATTACAGCCGTTTTCGGGTTATTCCCTATGCCCCACGGCCTCTTTTCTTTAAAATAATCTTCTGGCAAATCCTCAACTATAGTATCAAAAACAACTAAGTAAGAACCAACAGTAACAAAGGGTGAATACAGACGCATTTCCATTAAAACATGATGCTCTGTATGATTTGAATCCAGACATACTAACACAGTCTTCTTTCCTTTTGCAAACTCTTGAACCCGCTCAATGATGGAAAGATTTAAAGATGAACCCTCAATCATATTTATGCGCTTATACATTGGGTGTTCTATAATTTCAGCTTTATTGTGAGATCGTATATCAATATCAATCCCCAATACTTCTCCCTTCCCAATCAATTCCAAGAGAGACGAATAATAAATCAAGGAACCCCCATGGGCAATCCCAGTTTCAATAATTAAATCTGGCTTTATTTCCCATATAATTTCCTGCATTGCAATCATATCCTGTGGATACTGAATAATAGGTCTACCTAACCAAGAGAAATTATAAGAATATTTACTACTGTTGGATTCTATATTGAAATGTCTTGCCGCAAGTTTCAATTTGTTATTCTTACCATTGGAATCAATTCGTTCTTGTCTTTCTTTTTTAAATGTTTCAATTGGATTAATCATTTTCAACTATTTTTTTTAATTTTTTAATATCACCCCAAAACTCCATCGGTTCATAATCTGGATAAGGAAAGTATCCTAAATTTAATTTTAAATCAACATTTTTGAGCTCAATATATTTTTTTACAAAATCTTTGATTTTAATTGGATTTCCACTACAGTTATTTATTATACCGCTCACATTTGATTGAAGAGCAATGGATACAATATTTTTAGCAACAATTCTTACCGGTAAAAAATCCCTTTTCTGTTCACCTCCACTCATATTAAATACACTTTTTCCACTATCAATTGCTATATCTAATTGTGAAATTAAGGATTTTGGGCTTTGGCCTTTTCCATACATGTAAAATAAACGTATCCATTTAAACTCAAATGCATACTGTGGCACAAGTTTCTCTATTTCTTTTCTCAATAAGTCTTTTGCTATAGCATAATTAGTAGAGGGTTTACCAATCATTGTTTCGGTAAGACAGCCTTCAACTAACCCATATTCAAGACAAGTACCTGTAACAGATAAATCCTTTAAACCGTTGATTAATAAATTTTCTAAAAATGCTTTATGATATGGAAAGTTTTTTGCAATATGAAATTCCTCTTTAAAATTTGATAATCCTCCCCAAGCCAAATGGATGACTCTGTCGGGTTGATTAAAAAAACTAAAGTAATTGATTTTGCTATTAAATTCTAAAATATTAAAAGGGATATATTTTACTTCATTGAACCACTCTTTGCATTTTGCAACTTCTTCTGAGGATGATGTTGCTATTACATTAATACCCCGTGATAGTAATTCGCATACCACATAAGTTCCAATAAAGCCAGTAGCACCAGTAACTAAAATTTTTTGCTCCATTTTATTGAGTTTGCAATGATGGTATAGGCACGACAAACTTTCCACCCCATTCTTTTATATAACTCAACTGCTGTGTTATTTCATCTTTCAAATTCCATGGAAGAATGATAATATATTCCGGTTTTATATCTCTTAAATATTCTTCATTCATAACAGGAATGTGGCTGGCAGGCAAAAATTTATTTTGTTTGTGTGGATTTGCGTCCACAATAAAATCCAATAAATCATTTTTTACTCCACAAAAATTCAACAGTGTGTTCCCTTTGGCAGCAGCGCCATAAGCAGCTATTTTTTTGCCAGCCTTCTTTTGCATAATTAAAAAAGAAAGAAAATCAAGTTTTACTTTCAATGCTTTTTGCTGAAAGCCATTGTAGTATTCAAGGGTATTCATTCCCTTCGAAGTTTCTAAATTAAGGACCGCGTTTACATTTGGGCTTATTTCTTTTGAAGAATCTTCCTTGTGTTTTGCATAGATTCTCAATGAGCCTCCATGTGTTGGTATTTGATCCACATCAAACATTTGCAAACCCAGTGACTCAAAAATCTGTTTTACAGTAGTGAAAGAAAGATAAGAAAAATGCTCATGATAGATAGTATCAAACTGGTTATTGTCCACCAGTTGCATCAGGTGAGGAAACTCCATTGTAATAACACCATTTTCTTTCAAGATAATTTTCATACCACCCACAAAGTCCACAATATCCGGTACATGTGCCAGTACATTATTGCCCAGCAATAAATTTGCTTTTATATTTTTTTTTACCAGCTCTTTTGCCAGTCTCATACCAAAAAAATCCACCACAGTTTCTACGCCTTTTTCTTTTGCAGCTTCTGCAGTATTGGCAGTTGGCTCAATACCGAGAACGGGAATATTATTTTGATGAAAATATTGCAGCAAATAACCATCGTTGGAAGCCACTTCAATTACAAGCGAATTGTTTGTGTAGCCAAAACGCCTTGTCATCATTTCAGTATAAGCCTTTGCATGCTTAAGCCAACTTGTGCTATATGATGAAAAGTAAAGATAGTTGCTGTCGAAAATGGCATCAGACTTTTTGTATTCATCCAACTGCACTAAAAAACAATTGTGGCAGGTATAGACCTTCAACGGGTAAAACATTTCAGGCTCATTCAACTGTTCTGCAGTTAAAAAGGAATTTGAAGCTGGTGAATTTACCAGATCAATAAAATCATGTGTAAGTTCAGTTTTACAAAATCTGCATTGCATAATTAAATCCCTTTAAAATTCCCATCTAATAATGGATGATCATTATCTCTTTCAGAAATATTTATTGTCGGCAACTGCCACTTAATATTTAAAATAGCATCATTGTATTTCAGTCCTCCTTCCACACTTGGCTGGTAATATTCGGAATGATGATAAATTAGTTCTGTGTTTTCTTCCAGTGTTTGAAACCCATGGGCAAAGCCTACCGGGATATACATCATTTGCTTATTTGACGCTGATAATTCCACGCTCACATGTTGCAAAAATGTTGGCGAGCCTTGTCTTATATCAACAATTACATCAAGCACTGCACCAGCAATACAGCGTATCATTTTTATTTCACTAAATGGGGGATGTTGAAAATGTATCCCTCTCACTGTTCCTTTTTCGGCTGTGAAAGAATGATTCATCTGCACCCATTCTTTATTATGGCCTATCTCAGCAAATTCTTTTTTACAATAAGTTCTTGCAAACCAACCACGGTTATCATTAAATGGCTTTAATGAAATAACATAACTTCCTTTAAGTATTGTTTCAATAAAAGTCATCGTAGGTAATGATTTATTTGCTGAAGTGTAAAATCATACACTGCCATTGATGACTGTTTATACCAATCAATTGTCCATTCAATCGCTTCCTTGCTGTTTAATTTGGGTTCCCATCCCAAGACTTTTATTGCTTTGGCAATTGACAGTTGTAACAGGCCTGTCTCATGCGGTTGAGTAGCATCATACCCATTTATCCACTCACCACTACCCCAGCATTTTATAGCTGTTTCCACCAAATCTTTCACCGGTAAATGATCATCTGGCAATGGCCCAAAATTGTATGCACCTGAAAATGCTGTAGCATCTATATCAGCCAGCATACCAATCAACAAATAGCCACCCAGTGGCTCCAGTACATGCTGCCAGGGGCGTACTGCATGCGGATTGCGTACAAATATTTTTTCATTATTCATCAGTGCCCTCACAATGTCCGGTACAATCCTGTCTTTACTCCAGTCACCGCCACCAATTACATTTCCGGCCCGTGCACTGATGATTGCTTTTTGATGGTTGCTGTAATCATTAATATTGAAAAAAGAATTTCTGAAAGAACTGATCACAATTTCTGTAGCAGCTTTACTTGCACTGTATGGATCATAACCTCCCAGCCTGTCATCTTCTTTGTATAAATAATCAGACTCTGTATTTTCGTATACTTTATCTGTTGTAATAATAACATTTGTACACTTCTTTTTTAACTTATAGACTGCTTCCAGCACATTGGCAGTGCCTACTGCATTTACTTCAAATGTTTCAGAAGGAATTTGATAACTCCTTCTTACCAATGCCTGAGCTGCTAAATGAAAAATGAAATCTGGTTGAAAACCGATGATCTCTTTTTCAATCAACTCCTTATCTTTTATATCACCAACAACATGCTCAAAAGAAAATTTATCTTTGATAATATTGAATAAGCCATTCTTATCTTCTGGTAACAATGCAAATCCTTTCACATCCGCACCTAATTGATGCAGCCATGTAATAAACCATGCACCTTTAAAACCGGTGTGGCCTGTTACAAAAACTTTTTTGCCTTTATAATAGTTGGAGATATTTTCTTTCATTACCAAACTTTCCATTTTGCTTTGCCACTATGCCAAAGCTGTTCCAGTTCAATCTTGTCTCTTAATGCATCCATTGGTTTCCAAAAACCTTTGTGGCAATAAGCTGCTAATTGTCCATCCGAACTTAACTTTTCCAGCGGTTCATCCTCCCACATCATATTTGTCATATCATTCTTCATGTAAGTGAAGACTTCAGGTTTTAAAACAAAAAAACCGCCATTGATCCATTTGCTTTCATCTTTAGTCTTTTCTCGAAAAGATGTTACAATTCCCGTCTCATTCAAATCCATACCGCCAAATCTTGCATCAAGCCTCACTGCTGTTACTGTAGCTATTTTATTACTTCTAGTATGATGCTCCAATAATGCTTTTATATCCACATCGCTAACTCCATCTCCATAAGTAAGCATAAAATCTTCGCCATCCACATATTTTTTTACCCTTTGCAAACGTCCTGCTGTTTTTGTATCAGAACCTGTTTCTACCAATGTTACTTTAAATGATTCCGAATTGGTGCCATGCACCTCCATTTTATTATTTGATAGGTCAAGCGTAATGTCTGCATTGTGCAAAAAATAATTCATGAAATATTCTTTTATCACGTATCCTTTATATCCGAGACAAATGACAAAATCATTAAATCCATAATGGCTATAAATTTTCATTATATGCCATAACACTGGCTTACCCCCAATTTCAACCATTGGCTTTGGCCTTATATCTGTTTCTTCTGAAATTCTTGTTCCTAACCCACCCGCAAAGATTACAACTTTCATATTCAAAAATTCAATAAAGGTTGTGGACTAATTAAAAGTTAAAGAAACAAAAGACCCAATACATTCCCCCAAATAATGCCCTTGATTATAACAAGGTATTATTATGGTTAATATTGGTTTCATTTATTCGGTTAATGTTGTGATTTAAAATCAGAAAATAAGATGATAATGGATAAAAAGCTACACCCCCCTTTCCAGATCCCATCCCTCAAATTCCTTTGCTACTGCAGTTAGGAATGAAGCTCCTAAGCTACCATCTACTATTCTATGATCATAGCTTAGAGATAAATACATCATGTGTCTGATGCCAATGGTGTCTCCTTGTTCTGTTTCTATGACAACTGGCCTTTTCTTGATAGCACCCACAGCCATTATTGCTACCTGTGGTTGATTGATAATTGGAGTACCCATCAGGCTTCCAAAAGTGCCCACATTGGTCAATGTAAATGTACCGCCAACTGTATCATCTGGCTTTAACTTATTACTTCTTGCAGCTTCTGCCAACCCATTTACTGATTTACTTAAACCAACCATATTAAAATGATCGGCATTCTTTATTACCGGTACTATCAAATTGCCAGTAGGAAGTGCTGTGGCCATTCCAATATTCAAATCTTTTTTTACAATTATTTTATCTCCATCTAAACTGCTATTGATCATCGGATATTTTCTCATTACCCTTACTAAACAGTCTATGAACATAGGTGTGAACGTAAGTTTTGTTCCATTTTCTTTCTCAAAATTTCTTTTTACTTTTTCACGCCAAAGTACCATATTGGTTACATCCGCTTCTGCAAAACTGGTTACATGTGGGCTTGTGTGTTTACTATCCACCATGTGTTTTGCAATGAGCTTACGCATGCGATCCATTTCAATAATTTCTACATTACCGTCATATACTTTCTCAACCACAGGTGCAGATGGAGTAGATGTTTGTAAAATTGGTTTAGCCGCAGGCTCAATTGCCATTGGAACATTTGATTCTGGCAATGCGTTATTTGCTACAATTGTTTGCCCCGCTTTTTTTGCGGATACGTATGCCAAAATATCTTTTTTGGAAACCCGACCTTCATTTCCGGTTCCCGGTATAGTTTCTAATTCGGTCATGCTCACGCCTTCGGTACCGGCTATTGTGAGTACAAGTGGAGAGTAAAATCTAGATTTATTGATGCCATTGGTAGCCACAACGGGTTGAGGTATATATGGTACATCATTCTCAATAGGTGCCTGTTTTGGAGCTTGTGCAGCAGTTTCTACAATCGAAACACTATTCGGTGGAATGGTTACGGCTGATGCCCCAACTTCAGTTTCTATACGGGCTATAACTGTGCCTATGGCCACAACATCATTTTCACTATATAACACCTCGGCCAGTGTGCCAGCAGCAGTGCTGGGCACTTCACTATCTACTTTGTCTGTGGCAATATCCAAAACAGTTTCATCTTGTTTGATGGTATCACCCGCTTTTTTATGCCATTTTAAAATGGTGGCCTCCATTATACTTTCACCCAACTTTGGCATGACTAAATCTACAAGCGCCATATTCAATATTTTTTATTATCAATAAGCAATCCGTTACAAGAAAATTTGTGAACGGGGCAAATGTAAGTAAATAGGCTTGCCCTTGGTACGCCATGAAGTAAGTAAAATATTGCATTCCTTTTTACATAAAAAAATTGACACGTTGGTTTTGGCCTGTAAAAATTGTAGTGGAAACCAAATTTAATAACAGTAAACGATAATTATATATTGGAAAATTTTTACATCAATCTTGATGTTGGTATTTAATTTACAATATAGTTAGTACAGCAGATCTACTTTGATTTGGGTGCTTATTACAATAAAATTACTTAAACCCTTTTCGCTTCAATCAAATTTTTAACTACGCAGCATATTGCAGCCTCCTTTACCTTTCTTCCATCTAAATTCATTTTTACTCCCAATTCCTCATTGCCCGAAGGGCGTAACTTTTTAAATGATATACTTCTCACTACCACAAAATATCAAGATTACATTTTGTGGTTTAATTTGTAGGGATAATAGATGTTATCTTTTTATTTGCTTCGTTTCACTCGCAATGCTGGAGTATGCATGATCATTGCCCGAAGGGCGAAATATTGTTTTCTTCATAATAGTGCTTATCTTCTATTTAATAAACCTACAACCCAATAGAATTTGCTGTAGCATTTTTTTAAGAACTATAGGATTTGATGCGCAGATACGAATTGGTTCAAATAATATCTTTGTACAAATATTTTGAATGAGCATAAGCGTAAGTAATTTAACCCTTCAGTATGGTGCACAATATGCTATCAGGGATATCAATTTTTCTGTGGGAAAGGCAGAAGTAGTTGGATTTTTGGGGCCAAATGGTGCAGGCAAAAGCACCACCATGAAAATATTGACGGGCTACCTTACTGCTTATGCCGGCCAAGCACTTATATGTGGATTGAATGTACATGAAAACCCACTTGCCATCAAACAAAAAATTGGCTACCTTTCCGAAGCAAACCCTTTGTATTATGATATGTACATCCGGGAATATTTGGGCTTTATAGCTTCTACTTTTAAAATAACAAATGCCAAGAAAGCTATTGAACATGTAATTGAACAAACCGGTCTGGGTGTGGAAGCACATAAGCGTACAGGCCAGCTGAGCAAGGGTTATAAACAACGGGTTGGCTTGGCTGCGGCTTTAATTCATGACCCTGAAGTGCTCATTTTAGATGAACCTACAACCGGTCTTGACCCTAACCAAGTGTTGGAAATAAGGGATATTATAAATGAACAGGGACGTAGTAAAACGATTTTATTTTCTTCGCATATTCTAAGCGAAGTGGAAGCAGTGTGCAAGCGGGTAATCATCATCAACAAAGGTGTGATAGCTGCGGACAACACACTGGATAACCTTAAGCAAAATGCTACACATGGTAGCCTTTATTTTAAATTTGATAGAGCCATATCATCCAAATTTTTTGATGCAATAGCCGGTATTTCTGCTACTCAGGATGAAGGTAATGGCTGGATTATTTCCGGCAGTCATCTTCCTATGCTACGCAAACAAATTATAGAAAAAGCAGTGCAGGAAAATATAGATATTGTGTCTATCGAAAACAGACAGCATCAATTGGAAGATGTATTTAGGGTGCTGACCAACGTAGTGCAGGATTAGATATATTCATCAGCCATAAACCAACACTTTATATCAACTGATTTTATCGCTTTACCAGTTTGCGGGCATCAATTGCTACAAATCCATCTTGCGAACTAAGGGTGTGTATGGCTTTGATATCATCATCCCAAGTGGGCAGGGTTTTGCTAATTAATTTTTCTTGATATGCTGTAGGAGTTAGCAGTTCAATTTCATTGATATTGATGGCATAACCGTAGGTACAGCTACAATCTTGAGATGGGCGCATGAGCTTGTTGTCTTCCACGTACAAATTGCCCGCAGGCCTTGCAGTACGCACATCGCTGATTAAAGGATTTTGGGTATGCGCCGTCCATTGATCCGTTAGAAAATGTGGTGCGTGAAATGCATAAAGTTCATCCCAGGCACTGGCGCCATTATTTTCTTTTATGTTTGTAAATAACCACCAGTTGTTGTCATAAAAATATAGAGTAGAATCTACCGCATGCAGGTTTTGCATCAATACTTTTTCCAGCTCCCATTTGTAAGGAAATGCAGTTGCTTTATACAACTCTATCGTTTTGTTAGCACTGGTTTCGGGCAGCATATAAATTTGGCCATCATGCTGAAAAATGAATGGATAAGAAAGGTGATAAGGTTTGTCCAAAACAATTTGTGGTGCAGATGCCTGACCGTCATCATCTATTGTTAAAACACTGATGTGGGCTTTTTTAGTGGCATATAAATATTCCTCAAAAAAAATGTATCTGGTGTTGTTGTGTATAAATACGGAAGGGTCTGCCCAGAATGCTTTTTTTGGAGCAGTTATACTTTTATATATTGAAAAATCTGTGGATACTTTTTTATCTGGTGCTGTATGATGTAGTAGCAACCACTGCTGAAATTGTTTTCTTTTTTGAAGCAATTTTTTGCCTTCGGCTAATGATTTATGAAGTAGAAACTTTAGCATTAATCCATTGCCCGGAGGGCGAAAAAATCTATTGGCAGTAAGTGCGTCATTTTCTATTTTCTGCAATGATCCACTGTGCTGATATGCAGCAATGACGCGGCTTGCAAAAGATGCAGCTTTCCAACAAGCAATATTTAAATTTCGATTGATATATGGCTGAGTGGAAGAATAGCTGGCATATAATATTTCGGGTTTTTTAGTGTTTGCATATTCCACCATCAAACAGATAGGCGTACTACATTCCTGCTTGATGATTGCAAGTGCCACTGCACTGGCTGCTTGTGCATTAAATAGATTTCCCGGGCCATAATACCAAACGCCCAAGGTGGGTATTGCTTTGATAGCTTCGGGTACTATCTTACTACTCAGGTTTATTATACAATGTGGCTGCCATTGTTGTATTGTATTAATATCGGTTTCTGATGCTACGGGTATCTGTTGAAATGCTTGTGGCCATTGCTTTGCAGCAAATGCATTGGGTGAGGGTTTACTTATTTTGTTTTCCAGTTTTCGATATAATCTATAGGTTAATTCAGAAAACTGATGTGGTCTGCTCTGCTTTTTTTGTTGATGTATAATGCCTGCAAATCTAACACCCGATTGTGTTGCCAGCTTTTCTATACAAAGCACTAACCAGGCGGGTAATTGTTTATCATACACATAAAATGCAATAGTGAAATCTGTCATCTACATTAAAGCTTTATAGAGGTCAATAATTTCATTTACTTGCTTGGTAAGTGAATAGTTATTTACAACAAATGCCCTTGCTTTATTGCTTTCTTCTAAGTATCGGTGAGGTTGTTGTGCATATGCACAAATAACTTTTGCAATAGCAGCAGGATTATAGGTATCAAACTTATGTCCAATGCCAGGAATCTCTAATTGCTTAATGCCTCCAACATTACTTACCACAGGCACACAGCCGCTACTCATGGCTTCCATTATGGCAAGTGGAAGACCCTCAAAATCGCTGGTGAGGAGAAATATATCAATGCGTTTGTAAGCCGCTGCTGTACTGCTCATTTTGCCGGGCAATTCTATTTTGCCTGTCATGCCCAATGATTGTATTTTATTGCGCAGCATATCGTCATCGGGTCCATCACCCACCATTAAAAATTCAATGTTGGGATTGAGTTTATTAATTTCAGCAGCCACTTCTGCCCAGCGGTCCACTCGCTTTTGGGGTCTAAATCTGGCTACTAAACCCACCGTTAATTTTTCGGCAGCATTTACTTTTTGACGCTCCGGATTATGAAAGGTAGCCGTATCAATTCCATTCAAAATAGTAACCGGATGATTGGTCTTATAAAACCAACCTTTTTGATTTTGTTTGATGATTTCACTTACTTCATGACTGACAGAAATGATACTATCATTTAATCCATAAGTATATCCACTGAGGTAATAGTTGTACTTTGTATATGAGGTTACCAGATTGTGCTCGCTGTATATAAATTTTGTTTTACCTGCGGTAAATAATTTTGCAACAATACCCATCCAACCGGCAACCGGAAGATGCATGTGCACCATATCATATTTTCCTTTTGTAATGTGTATTAAAAAGCGAATGTATTCAATAAGAAATTTCCAATGTGTAATCTTATAATGATATACTTTATTGATGTTTGGCGTTACATCTGGTACTAAGCCCAGTTTGATATGATCTAAAATAAATAAATCACTATCCACCTCCTTTTTGAATTCGGGTGTTTTAAAAAATTCCCTAAGTAATACTTCTGCACCTCCATAACTAAATACCCTAATAACATGTGCTACTTTTATTTTTTTATTCATGGACAACAGCGTTAATTCATTTACCTGTTTACAATATCCAGGATACGATTTTTGGTTTCATCACTAAATACCGTTTTTGTATTTTCAGCAGTATTTCTATTTTGTATTTTCATATTGTCAATATATGCTTGTACATATTTACTAGGCGGAAGCTCCGTAAAATCAAGCATTTGTTGTATAAATGTTTGAGGGTTGGCTACAAAATCTTCGTAGCGCATTTCCAGTACATTCAAGTTGAGTTTTTTTATTTCATAAGCAGCAGTATCCATGAGCTTTTTGTATTGAAATGCCGTAATCAAAGCGGGATCATTCTTTAATGTTTCTGCTTCTGCTATTTCAGCCTCGGAGTAAGCGCCAAGCCACCAAAGTCTGTTGATGCCCATACGCTGCCAAAACCCAACTTGCAGCCAACTCCTTACAGTTGGTATGGGATCTCTTACGATATTAATAATTTTTGCATCGGGAAATATGCTGGTCAAATATTCCAAACGTGCCGGACCAGTAAACTTCATAAATAATCGCTTCCTGCCTTGATATTTTACCATCTTTGAGAGATAGCTGCGCATATATGCTGCTTCGTAATCTGTGGCTTTGGTATCTAACAAAAAACCTCTTGAAAAATCAATGCGTGGACCAGTTATTTTTTCCCACAGACCATAGAGTTCTACGGGATTAAAAATAAATAACTGGGTAATAAAACTTCCCCATCCCTGGCGTGTGTTTTTTGAAAATCCCACATATTTCCAAAAGCGGGGTATGCGCCAGAATTTATTGTCAAAGAAATATCTCCAAAGGCTAATAAGTGGCGTAAATTTTAAGACCTCATTGTATTGACTATGCCACCCAAGTTGCTCATGTTGTATGATAATTTCAGATATGATGGTGGTGCCGCTACGTCCGCTACCAATAATGAGTATGGGCTTTTCCAGCAGTTTATCTTTCACTTCATGCATACAGCAATTTAAAAATTTAATTGGAAGTATAAGGAGCTACTATTTCAAGAATCTTTTGTTTTGTTTCTTCTGAAATTGCTGTTTTATCAGACTTGGCTTGTCTGTCGTTTCTATTTTTTACAGATATTTTTTCATCCATATATTTATCAACCAACTTAGAAGCCTGCAATCCGGAAAATTCTAAAATTTGTTGAATAACAGCTTTACTATCTTTTACAAAATCTTCATAACGGACTGTGAGCATATTAGGCTTCATTTTTGTAATTTCTGCATCCGTAGTTTCCATCAATTTTTTATACTGAAATGCAGCAAATAAAGCAGGGTCTTCAGCATAAATCTTTGACTGTTTCAACTCTTCTTCATTGTAAGCACCAGTCCACCAAAGTTGATCTGTAATTTGTGTGCTCCATACTACTTCCATCCAGCTACGCACTGTAGGCACGGGGCTTCTAGTAATATTTATAAAGATGGCATCTGGAAATAGGCTCATCAAATATTCCATACGGGCCGGGCCGGTAAGTTTAAATGCAAGCCGCTTTCTGTTTTGAAATTTTACTAGTTTATTTAAGAAGCTGCGTATATGGCCACGCTCTTCATCTGTAGCTCTTTCATTCATCAAAAATCCACGACTAAAATCAATACGTGGGCCGGTGAGTTTTTCCCAAAATGTGTAGCGCTCTATGGGTCTGAAGCACATATAGTTGATAAAGCCCTTATTGTTTTGGGTATTCATACCTATATATCTCCAATATTTATTATCAAAAAGCCTACGGGCATAATTTACATAAGCGTTCTTTGGAAACAACTCCTGATAATTGTTGTGCCAAGCCAAATCTTCATGCTGAAATATGATATCGCTGATAATGGTGGTGCCACTGCGTCCAGTACCAAATATGATGATAGGTTTTTGTAGATATTGTTCTGCAGACATAATCTTTAGATTTGATTTTCCTTAATCCTATTGATGTTCTTATTCTAAAATTTTTCGTACTGGTTTCATGCCTTCAAAGCGAAATACACTATCCACTTTTAAACTATCCTGTGGCCATACAGGAGCGTATTTTAAGATATTTCTCCCGGCTTCATCCTGCACTAAATAATTCTTGATTTGTACAATAAAAGTATCAACAAATTTTCTTGCTCCCCTATCATTCATGTGTACATAATCATAGAAATATTCTGTCTTTAAAAACTCCGGATCTGATGCATAATGAAAATAAGGGACGTTATATTGCTTTAATATTTTCTTGAATTCTACCATTGACTTTGTGTCTTGAAATGGAGCAATATATAAGGGTGACATTACTGCCACTAACTTGATGTTATTGTCCAAAACAGTTTTTACAAAACGCTCAAATTGGTTGCGGGCAAAAGTATCCATGTCTTTAGCATCATCAAATTCATAGGGAGGTGGTGGCCCATCAATTCTTGTTCCTTTTAATGCCAGATACCCTTGTTTTACATCTGACGGATTTCCCATTTCAGTATTTGCAGACAAGCCTTCAATTGTTGGAAGAATATATGAGTTATAAGCGTAGAGTTTTGAAATTTGTGCTTTCCGAAGTTCTTCGGGAAAATTCATTTCAGCCACTTTTTTAAAATCTTCATCCCTGCGCACATAAGGCAATATGGTGGAGGCCATTACCAATCTACTATTCTCACCACTTCTAAACGTAAACTCTTTTGGTGTAATATCCAATATGATTAACTTAGGTTTGTACTTC
>CALAGJ010000138.1 GCA_937892395.1 uncultured Parafilimonas sp. | reverse complement strand
AAGGCCATCCCGTAAGATTTTGACCGATGCATTTTCGTAATCGGCCATTTTCTGGGCCGCTTTCATCAGTTGAACGGTGTTCATGCGAATTGAGTGAAACCAATTGTTCCTTGATCGTAATCAGCCTTCAGCATTGCGAGCAATCGCTTCACCCATGCAGCATCTTTTGCCCCATCCTTCCCGCAGTATCCATTGCCTTGGCAAAGCGTCTCGAATTGGAACATGAACTTGTTGGTTCCCAAGTTTTGATCTCGGTACTCCATTTTGCCTTTAACCCAGTGATCATGCTCATCCCAGCCGAACCTTTTTATGCCGTCGATGTTTTTAAGTCTTGTTTTCGAGTAATATTCTTCCGTCGGATTCGTTGACTCAAAAACAGCGCGTTGATCAATGTGAACTTCTCCATTGAATGCAACCCAAACAACGTGACTGTCCGCGTCATCGTCGCATCCTCTAAGCATTTCAGCCAATTCTTCAACTGTTCCGGTTTTAATGTTCATACTTTTTCGCTCTCCATCAGTTTTCTAACCGCCTGTCGAAATTGTTGCCTGCGCGGGTCGCTCGCGTGGTACGTGGCGACCGTGATCGCTTCCAGTTTGTCTGGGTACTGCCTGCATATTGCGACCGTCGCCAACGCCTTCTGATCGCCAAGGTGCGCGCAAAGCCAGGACCATGATTCTTCTCGGGTCATTCCCATTGCCCTTTCAATCGGAGGAAGGCTTCGCAGCGTTGGAGTGGTGTGGCGCGAATCAGTTTCATCCTGTCGCCAACAAAAGACCGGCGAATGGCAAGTGAATCGCTTTCCGTAATTTCTCCAAGATAGTGCTCGTAAAGAGACACGTCTTCGCTTCCTGAAATTCCACTCTCAAACTCGCGGCACGCGTCGAGTGATTCGGCGTAGTTTAGAATGTGGCCAGAACATCCGTTAGGATCTTTCCCGCGAAGTTCAATTTTGCATGTGCATGGCGCTATGTTTGTCCACCCACACAGCTTCGCCACCCGCTCATTGATTTCTTGATTTGTCATTTCTCCCCCATGTGTTTAGCAATCGCTTCGTTCATGCTGTGGGCACACATCTTTTTTAGCAAGAATTTTCTGTGAACCAAAACTGTGTTTAGCGCAATGCCGAGCGCCGCCGCGATTCCTTTGGACGTCAATCCACGCTTTGCCAACTCGATAACTTCACGCTGGCGTTTGGAGAGTTTTTTCATTTTCTCATTTAAAACCAATCATCCGCGTCGTGTTGATTGTACTCGCCGTGCAATTCTTCTGGGAAAAAGCAGTCAATCGGGCCGTGCTCGCACGCGGCTTTAATGCACCATCCGAATCCAGACTTTTTCCATAGTATTCCAAGCGATTGAAGCTCATTGAACAAACCATCTGAATCAACTTCTGGAGTTTGCCTGATTCGATAGAAAAGAATGTCGCAATCTTTGCGGACCCCGTCTTTGTAAAGGATGCCGCCAGTCAACGCAACGTGGCACCCGAATTTAGGGCAAACCGACTCGATTCGCTTGCAGAGTTCAATCGCTTTTTCAAGATCCCATGGCATAAGTCATTTTCTCAGTTTTGGTCTGTAACTTGGAACGCCGGAAAGGTCGAGGTAATGCATCGCTTCAAGCCGATCAGCGACCCGTGCGTCGAACTTGTGTGGCCATTCCGACTTCGGAAAGTTCGCGTTGACCATGACCCATTTGTGCTCGCATGTCCCAAGCACGCGGCGCAATCGGCTGACGCTTTGCTGACTCTTGAACTTGTCCGATTCGCTTCCGACGTCATCCAAGACCACAACGTCCGCCTCGGAAATTTCCCGTTGCGCTTCGTCGAAGGCTTCCTCGCGGTCTCGTTCGCACAGCCTAGCCCAATCAACGAAGACCGCCTTTGGCGGGTGCGCCCATTTTCCGTCATACCATAAGTCGATGCTGTAGGACTGGAAGAACGCAACGACCCGCTTGGCAACGTGGCTCTTTCCGGTGCCAGGACTCCCGCAGACAACAAGTTGCCGGCCTTTGGATTTGTCATTGAAGGACGCGTGCTTGATCAGCCATTCAGCGGCTTGCCCCAGCCTCACTATCAGCGGGTGGTGTGACTCGTCCAGCTTCAGGACTTTGGCCCTCCACTTCGGATCCACGTCCAAAATCATCCCACGGACCGTGTTGGCCGTCTCCAACGGCTCGGGCTTGGAAATCTCGGTGCCACTCGTCGAATCCAGCGATTCCAGCGTTGCGTGGATTCCCATGCGCGCCAGTGCCGCGATTATGGGGTCCGGTGGTTGTTCGTCGTTCGTCATACTTTCCTTTCCAGTTGGTCATTGCCCCGACCCACGACTTCATCGGGTTTCCACCAACACGCCAGCCGTTCGATTCGTAGTACCCATGGAACTTGAAAGCCTCAGTTTCTGGAAGCCCGATTTTTGCGAAATGCAGCTTCACTTCCTCGATTGTTGGGATTTGCATGGGTTCAACCGTCCTCCTGGAACGCTTGGGTTTGGTTGGAATTGGCTCGCCCTGCGGTTTTTCGGGTGCGGGTGGAGTCACGGTAGCGGAAGGCTCTTTTTTTTGCTCCTGAGGCAAATTGGCCAGCTCCCCCTGCAAGGGGGTTGGGGGGTTAATGTCTTCTCTATCTAATCTTCTCTTCTCTTCTCTATCTACTCTATCGGTTACCCTGTCGGTTTGTTGCGGGATAACCGGTGGGTTTCCGGTGGGTTTTTCGGCTGTTGATTTTGAAGGTCTTCCGCCGAGTTTGCCGTTGTTCCACGCTGAGATTAAAGAGGCGTTTGTTGCTGCCCAGCCATGCACAACGACCGCATCTCCTTCGATTTCGATGAAGGTTTGCACCATCGCATCCCAGAAGGTTTGAGCGTCGGATTCCCACCGGCAAACCGAAGCTAAAACGATGGGTTTCCAGCCGGTAAACCGGTCGGTTTTCCTGCACTGGCAATGCGCCCAAAGCCTAAGGACATGGATGGGTGCGGTCTCGGTGCCCAAGAGCCTGACGAGAAGTCGGGTTTTCCAGTGGTCCAAAAAATCAGGCTCGACGATCATTCGACTCCTTCGCAAAAGACCCAAACCAACCGCCCGCAGTTGACACGGGATGCACAGAAAGGCGTTGCGCCTAAAGGTTCCCCTGCGAGAGGCTGGTTTGGATGTTCAGTGGTTTTCATGTCTGTGCATTTTGATGGGGTGTCAATCCCATTGTTGATCTCTCAACTCAAAAAATCATCCCCTGATTCAGATCGGGCGCAAGGGGAAGTTTTTGGGTGGTGTCAAAGCCGAACGTGGCTTGTGCAGTCTCGCGCTTGATCCTGGCGCAAGCGGCGGTGAAGTAGTCCTGATCAATCTCGCACGCTGTTAGATGCGCGCCGAAGTAGTGACACGCGATCGCGATGGAGCCGGAGCCGAGGTGGGTGTCGAGGATGGTCATGCCCGGCTTCGCGAACTTGTGGAGAAGCCATGCGTAGAGCTTCACTGGTTTCTGTGTTGGGTGGATCTTTCCAGGCTCTACCCCCCCATTGCTTCGCTTAAACAAGGCTGCAGGACGGTCAAAGCTCGTCCACGCCATCTCCCATTGGCTGAAGTTTTCCCATGGCTGCTCTTTGTCCCAACACACGACGCATCTGGTAGGCGGTAGCGGGAAGTAATTACCACCCCAAATGATTTGATATTTAGACACTCTAAATAATTCTGTGAAGTATTCTTCAGAAGGTATTTCAGAATCCCAATTACCGCCTTTGAATTTCCCTTTCTCTATTGCAACCCTTATACTTCTTCCTGTTCCATTTCCAGCCCCAATACCATACGGCGGATCAACTATTGCCAAATCAAAATATTTATCTGGATATTGTTTCATCCCTTCCACGCAATCCATATTAAATACTTCGCTTTTTGGCATGTTGATTTTTTTGATACTATAATTGCCTTTTATAGGCTTACAGTACTATATCCGCAATTCGCGAATTGCTTATTGCTGAACTGTACCGCCCGTAACATTGTTATCCTTCGCGCTTAGCAAGCCAATACCAGCCGCCGCCGCAATGCCGCCTTCAATATCCTTTCCTATATAAAAAAGGTAACCGGCAAATGCTAATAAAACTGTTCCTGTAATTGTTGTTTTCCAGCTTTTCATAAAATTGATTTTAATGTTTAGAAATATAATTTTGAAGATAAAAACCGAGCACTGTAAGAATTACCCCGGCAACCGCCCATAATACTTTACCAACAAAACGCTTCCAATCTTCAATAGCAGTTACACGCCCGTTTGTTTTGGTTGTTTGAACTAAAGTAGCAACTGAATTTTCTTCTATTAAACCTAATTTTTCATCAAATTTTTTCTCAATTGAATCCAAGCGGTCTAAAACATATTGCCATTGATCCATCACTTTCTTTTTATTGGTAAGTAGAATTTGATTGATATCTGTTGTTGTATAAAAGCAAATCATTTGTGCTTAGTGTTTTCAATAGCGTCTGTGGCGGCTGCGGTAATTCTACCAAAGATGCCCGCATTGATAAACCTAAATCGAGCACACCTTTAACTCCGTTTAATGATGAAATTATTGAAGCAGGCGCGGCGGTTTGATAATATATTGAAGCACCGTATTGCTGTTTAAGTGAAATAAAGTATTGCCCTAAATTGTAATCTTCGCCGCCGGGTTCCCAGCCCGGAGTTCCTAAACCATTATTACCGATCACGGAACGTGAACCAAAAGTTTTACATAAGTATTCGGCTATTGCTTTACTTCTGTTTATATCTTTACCTACACGGTTCCCGTCAATCGTTTCCCAAACTGTAATTGCCATGCCTACATTTGTTCTATGCCAGTATTTAGCCATTACCTCAATAGAAGCCAATACAGCGGCATAGTCTTTATCTATGGTATAACCAGCCGCCAAGTATGAGTTCTTACGAATTAAGCCGCCGCCTGCATTCGATACGGCCCTAATAAGGCTTTCACCTGTCGCGGTTGAAGTTGCAGAGTTTACAACTTCAGCAATAAGGTCGTTACCATCATAACGGGCCGCTAGTAACCTTTGGAAATTATCCCAATAAGCCATATAAACAGGTTCCCAAAACTTCACGCAGTTACTATCACGATCTTGTAAACCCGCTACGGTTTCATAACCTATGCCGGATAAAACAAAAGTTCCTACTGCCTTTTTCACAAAGTCCGGCGCCGCAACACCTGGAACTATTCTCAGTTTAAACCTTACGTTTAATTTGTTTGCTTTATTGAATCTTTCAGCCCATGAAAGCCATGCATCAATATATTTTGTATCAATAACATTCTGCGAAGGCTGCAATGTTGCCCAATCCACTTTTAAAACAATTACACCAACATTTTTCATATAGGTTAAATCGATCCTGTTCGTATCTAACCAATCGGCCTGCCTTGTTGCGTTTCCGGTAAGCTGTGGTTTAATTGAAATTACTGTTGGTATTATAGAATCGCACCATCCCGTTACGGTTTCGGTATGTATAAAATACGATGTATCAATAATTTTTATAACCTGTTCAGCACTGTAAACAGTATCGTATTGAATATAATATTTAAACTTTCCTTGTCTTGGATTGCGCTCTTCTCTTGGACGTATCGCAAGATGCCCGGTGATTGATAAAACACTTTGCGGTAAAGTGTCAAATGAGTTTGTATAAATAGTATCAATAACATTGATTTTTGTTTTGCATGGCACTTGTAAAGTGTCCTGTGCGTTCACAATTGAACTTATGAAAAGTAGTATAAAAAGTATGTTTCTCATTGTTTATTTGTTATGTGTAATTGAAGCATCGAAAACGTTGTGTTTTCGCCGCTTACGCTTTCGAGTGTTATATCACAGTTGCCGTTAATTTTGTTATTGAAGTGGAAATTGCTTATGGGTATATAAGCGGTTAACCATGCCCCGGTATTTGTTTTTTGTACCAGTTTTCCAGTTTTCCGGCAACTCACATAATTTACTTTAAAACTTCCCGCGCCATCGTCTTTATACGTAACGGCTACAATAACATTTTTCGGCGTTGCCGGATATTGCAGATTCCCGTTTACATCAAAGAATAATTCACCATGCCCTGAACTCATAATAAATTCACCTGCAAACCGGCCCCAAACATCTGTAGTTGAATCGCCAACACGGAAACGTTTGTGCATCGTTGTCCCCGGATTTATTTGATCTATATAATGCCCGTAACTTTCATTCACGAACATTGAAACATCATTGTAAGTTTTATCCTGGTTTCTTTGCGTAATAGGATCCGTTTGTACACCTGTGCCAAATCGTGTTAAGTCAACCAGTGCGCCTTCTGCATCTGCAATCGCTTGCAAGCGTGTTGTGTTGGCCTTAGTTACCATCTGCTTATAATTCACAGATGTATCAATTGAACCAGTGTAAACAGCGCCGTAAGTGCCAGCAGGGTATTTTGTAATATCAGTACCGTCAATCATTCCGCCTATTGAACGAAATGCCCAATGTGAACGTGCCGGGTTAACCTGTCCGCCGTGCCTACCTATAAAATTTGAAATTACCGTGTCACCATGTAAGGAATCAATTAAGAATTGAGGAAGGTTTAAAAGGTCTAAACCATGTTTAATTGAGCTTTGAGATAAACACATAATATTCCATCTGTACGCGTGAAACCACCAATCATCAGTTAACGCAAGTTCGCCGCGTTTTCTAAGGCTTGCACTATCTGAAAGCTTTATTAATTCATCAGCATCATTTATTCTTTGATCTGCTATTTCTAAACTTTCTGCGTAATCATGGCTCCATTGCCCATCCTTTAACCACCAACCGCGAGCAATGCCGTAATCGTGATTTTCGTTTGTGTTGCCGGGGTTAATCAGTAAGTGAATACCTGAACCGGTTAATAAACTGTCTGCATAAGCCCAAAACACTTTTTTGTATGCATCCCAATCATTATCTGAAATAACAAAGGCCGGATTAATAGGCTCTTTGGCATAATCTGCATCGCCTGTGCTACCTGTTGCAATTTCTAAGTATAAAATCTTATCGAAGCCGGATAAATACAAGGCTTTAACATGTGCTACGTAAGCATCAATAAAAGAGTAAAACCATGCTTTATAAGTTGAATCCTGGTAATCAGGATAAGAACCCCTTGCATTTGTGAAAGTGTCTACATTGTACGGCGAGTTATGCAACCATGATAACGGCGCATCCGGCCCCACCCAAAATTCTAAACCGATATATAAACCACTATCTTTTAAAACATTCAAAGCGGCATCTGTTGCCGTCCAATTATACACGCCTGCAGAAGTATTCACATCAGAAGCTTTCACGTACATGTGAGCACTCCTAACGTACTTCATAACAGGCTTTGCGCCGTTCACTGCTCCGCGACCTACAAACAGACTGTTACCGAAAATAACATTCTGCGCATGGGCTTGCGTCGCACTTAGTAAAAGAAGATATAAAAGAAATTTTTTCACGTTACGATCTTTAGTTTTTTAATCAGCTTTGGTTGTGTCACTCACTTGTACGGCTAGTCCGAAAGTCGGCAAGACCTTTTTTGTTTACTGGCATAAATTATTTTTTATTTTTACTTGTATCAGTTAACTGCTTTTGGGCTTGTAACTGTATTTTATTTATCAATGGTGCTGCTTCGCTGTAAGGCAATTGGCTTAATGCCTTTAATACTGTTTCTGTTTCAGGAATAGTAAGTTCAAACTTCAATGTTGGTGCTGTATCAAAAGCTGAAAAAAAAACGATACTTAATAATGCAATGATTTTCTTCATATATGTGTTTTTTAAAATTTACTGTGCTGTATATGTTACTGTTATAAATCCTACCTTAGCGGAGCTTGAAGCTGATTTAATCACCAATGCGTAAGCCCCGGTTCCAGTTTTTACGATTGCCCCGGTTGAGTTATTAGGAGGGGCTGCACTTGTGGAAGTACTAAGCCATCCAAAACCCGCATACATGTTATCATTTGTTGCGGTAAATCCGGTAGGTTCTACAGGATTAGGTAAATCACCAGGAAATGCGCATGAGGCAACCGTTACCGTAGTGCCTGCATTTGTGTAGTTAAGCCATAACCATACTGTAACCTGCTTGCCTATTTGCATCCACGAATATTTATTTGCCGCTGTTGTAGGTGCTGCGCCTGCTGTAAATGTTACAGTCCCGCTATATGTTGCCTCACTCGCATACTTAAACGTTTGGTCTGAAGGTGCAGCACCGCTACCTGTATTATTCGCCCAAAAAGTATTTGCTGAATAGTTCGCTGTCTTTGCTTGTGTTACTGCTGCATTTGCAATTGTTAAAGCAAGACTACCTGCACTATTGGTTACATCGCCTGTATGTGCAGGTTCTTGTGCTGCCTGTAAAGTTCCAGTTACACCTGTTGAAAGGGGTAAGCCTGTTGCATTAGTAAGTGTTAAAGATGAAGGTGTGCCGCCTGCCCCGTTAAAAAGAACCATAGCCCCTGCACTACCTGTATTAACCGCTAAAGCAGTTGCAACTCCTGTTCCTAATCCTGTAATAGAGCCTACCGCCGGAGTTACTGTTACGTTACTTATTGCTGTGGTTAAGCCCTTAGCATTTACAGTTTGAATAGTAGATTGAGTTGCGCTTCCGAATGTTCCAACATTGCTATTCACAGTTGCAAGCGTTCCTGCGGCTGTAACATTTGCACTGCCATCTAATGAAGATGAAGTATAAGCAAGATCACCTGTTATAGAAACTGTTCTGCCTGTTGCCCATGCTGTTGCAGTACTTGCATTTCCAGTTAATGCCCCAACAAAAGTAGTTGAAGTAACAGAAGTTAATCCAGCCAATGTTGTTGAGGTTGCGCCAAGAGCAATATTGGTACTGCCAATTGTTAAAGAGCTATTCGCAAGATTGGCATTTGTAATTCCTGCTGTTCCTGAAAGATTACTATTTGTAATGCCGCTTAATGTACCACCTAAAGTAACTGTACCGCTTGTTGTAATTGTTCCACCTGTAAGTGTTATCCCATTTACTGTTCCTGCTGTGGCAATACTTGTTACCGTACCACTACCTGAACCTGTACCATAATAAGTAGCTGAAATCTTTTTAATTAAGCCGCCACTTTCAACCAAAACACTATCTGTTCCTGCTGTTCCACTTGTAATTGTATTCACTGTTAAACTTCCGTCTATTTTAACTGTACCTGCTGAATGTATTGAATAGGCGTTAGTTGCAGATATGGCAGTATTTCCAGCTTCAACATATAAATTACTTGTTTCAGTTAATGTGGCTGCTCCGGTATCTATATTCTGTTTTTGTATATAAACATTTGCTATCAAAGGGTGTGTGCCTGTTGAATTTTTAGTGACTGCATTTTGACCTAAAAGAATATTTGCATAATTATTATTTGCAGGTATTGTAGCTGTTGTAGAACCGCCAAAAAACATTCTTAAACTTGATGTACCACTACCACTATAAAAAGAAAATGAATTTTGAATGCTATTATATAAAGTATAAGCCCCCCCACTTACTGAATTTATAACTTTTGTATTCAGTTGAGGGTTTATAGTAACCTGTCCCGTAGAACTATTATTAAATGTTAATGCACCTGCTGCACCTACGGCAATACGTGTCCAGTTAATATCATCCGTTGTAAAAGATAACCCAGTTGTACCAGATGTTACTTTTATTACAGCACCATTACCATCAGTAGTAGTTGTACCAATTGCAACCTTGCTGCTAAAATATGTATCGCCAGAAAAAGTTTTTGCCCCTGCAATTGTTTGCGTTCCTGTTGTAATTGCACCGGGAAAAGAAGCTGAAGCAGGTTCAAGATTTAATGTACTTCCTGAAATTGTTGCTCCGTTCGCATTTGGAGTTGAACCTATTGCAGATAAAGAAGTAACCCCACTTGAAGGTGTTACCCAAGTAGCCTTACCTGAATTACTTCCTTGTAGTACTTTACCTGCTGCATAACCACTGTCTGAAATATTAGCATTACCTATATGTGCTGTTCCACCTGTAAGCCATAAGTCTTTCCAACGAAAGGATGAAGTGCCTAAATCGTAGGTGCTATCAAATGACGGATTAACATTTCCTTGAAACAGATGTTCCCCTGCTACATAACTATTTCTATGAAGTGTTCCATTTAGTTCAATTGCTTCACCATCATCATTTGATAGACTTAATATTTGAGATGCAGATGTCATTGTAAATAAAGTTGCCCCACCGCCACCGGACATATTCACATCGCCTACAACATCCAACTTCGCCGCTGGCGTTGTAGTCCCAATCCCCACATTACCTGTATTATAGTATATATCTGAACCGCTTGTTATCCATTGAGAACCTGTTCCTGTTGCTAATGCAGTCCATGCAGTACCGTTATAATAATAAAAACCGGTTATATTGTTTGTTTGGTAGATAAGTAACCCAGTTGCAGGGGAAACAATAGCATCTCTTTGTGTTTGACCCATTCTCGGGACAAGTAAACCTGCGGTAGTACTTGACATCTTAAACCCTTCGCTACTAACTACAAAATCAGCGGTAACCGTTGGAGAACCAAAACTAAATGATGCCCCCCCTAATGAAGATAGATCATAGATAGCGTATTGTAAACTGTCTATACTGTAAGCAATATTTGTTATATCGCCGTTCCCATCCCCATCATCAACGCTTGTTAGTGAATATTTCAATAACCTATTATGCGTCCAGCTATGCCCACCCCAATCAGTAGTGTGATCTGCTGCAATTGGTGTACTTCCCTGCTCCATTAAAACATCTTCAAGTGTTTGCGCCGGGCATGTTGCAAGGCTATCAATAAGGGATGAAATATAAGCGGTGTCTAAAGTACTAGCCTGCGCTGTCCACTTTATGCCATCCCCTATATAAAGAGTTGCACCGATCTGCGCAAAGCCGCGTTTATTATATGTAGTGTCTGAAGGTGGGATAAAAGATTTATTCACTTTAAGCCCCTGGTAAATCCACCCGTAATCTGGACTGTGAAAATACTTTGTTGTATCTCTGTTTTGAGAAAAACAAACTAAAGTATTTAGCATTAATATTAAAAAAAATAGCTTCTTCATATCGTCTTGTTAAGTATCTGTAAAATTTGAGTTGGTTGTAATTCTGCACCGAAAACAAAATCTCCTGTTGTGGCGTCGAAAGTGTAATCATTCGGCGTTAATATGTAGCCATCAATAACCTGCTGCGCTGTTATTGGCACAAGCGTTTTATCGCCCATTTGCATAATAAGAATACTCTTATTCCTAAGGGCTGTTAAAGTAAGCGTTGTGCCCGCTTCCTCAACTTCGTATATGTAATTACTGATTATCATTGCTGTTGTACTTGTAAATGAAACCCCTGTTGCTGGCACTTGACATCTGTTTGCATTGTACTTACTTGCGACACTGAAATTTACCACCACCGCCACTGTCATTTCCTCTAACTTCTCACTGTAATAATTCACCGAAAAACTCTGCTGTGGAAATTCAAAATCACTGTTCGTTTTTGCTTCATACCAAAGCATTGAAATAAAATCTTCGGCTATGCTTGTAAGGTCGCTTTGTAAATCCGTTTGATTTTCCTGCGAATTACTTGCGGTGTCCTCAATATCACAAAACCATGCTCTGAAATTATAAGTAGTGATCTTATCCTGAATGCTTATCGTTCCCGGCAATAATTCTACAAAACAGGCCGGGTAACTTATTTCACCCAAATGAAGCCAATCTATGCTATCACCAAAAAAGAAATGCTTTATCTGCCGGTGACTTTCTGTAAAAGCCTGAATCCTATAAATTATGTTGTTGAGGGTCATTGTAACTTGGTTGCGGTTTGATAAATATTTCTTTTGTTCCTATATCAATCGGGCAATCAAATACATTACTTTCAGGCACCACAACATCAATACCGGCAACCATTTGATAATATTCAGGAAATAAAGTATTTGCGTTCTGCTGTAAATATCTTTTAGCCCGTTGCGCATAATGCCCGGCATATTGCCTGTAATTATCCTGAATCTTTTTTATCTCATTGCCTTGTAATGTTTGCCCATTTTCAGTATTTTTTATTGATACTCCGGCATTCCAAAACTGAGCATTTAAAGATGCTGGTAATTCAGCCATTACGTAATTGCAAACTATGTCAATTAAAAAATTATCTACTAAAGTTTGGTAATTTCCTGAAAGGGTATTTGCGTTTATATTGGTAATTATTTTATTAAACAAAGTACTCCCTAATAAAGGCATAACATAAATATCCTGGACCCGTTTAATGACAGGTAATATAAGCTTTTCATCCACGTTTGTGTGAAGCTCTGTACGGTCTTTTACAACCGAAGGCATTATGATTAATACGTTTAAACTCATGGTTTCTTTTTGATTACAACATGGCTAAAAAATCCGTGCCTGCAGTGATATTCAATAGTGCCGTCATTATTCCAAAACCCGCCTGCACGAAGAAATACATCATAGCCTAATAGCCCTGAAATGGCTTGTATATTTTGCCTGGTGAAATACTTATTCGCCTTGCACATCTTTACGCAAAAGGGGCGGCTCGTTTCGAGTAATTCCGGGCCGTCTGCTTCGGGCCTCTTTTCGTAACTATACCTTACTTCAAACTTTGGTAAAACCTTTTTTACTTTATCTATTCCGGCCCCGCTGTCGATGGCTGCAGCATCTGTTAACTCTTTTTCTTCCGTCTCTTTAAAGCTCGCTTTCTTTGTAAAGACTGAGGTGTAATTATTACGATCTTCACCAAACGCAAGGAAAACCATCGCAACGCTTTCATCATCTTTAAATGCATCTGTGTAATCATTATCGTTCATTGTAGCTGCTTCGAATAATAATTCCTTTACCTGATGGCTTGAGCCTTTAAAACTGATGGCTGCAAATGCTTCTTCTTTGCCTAATATTTCATTAATATCAGCGTCCGTTAGCATGAGCCCGGTTTTAAGTAATACCGCAGCCGTTGCCCTTGTAATCTGTCCTTTTGAATATTGGCGAATAATTCTTAATAACTGCTGATGTTGTTTAGCGGTAAGGTTTTTAATATTTTCATTTACCTGCATCTGTTCAGAAGGTGCAATAGTTGTTGGCGTAGGTGTTACCTGTCCGGGTACTTCCGGTTTTATTCCAATTGGTGCGTCTGTATAAACCTTAGCATCAATGCCTAATTTTTCAAGCAACCATGAACGCGGTGCAGCTTGTAATAATAATTGATCGCTAAAGTCTAAACCTATTGGGTCAACCGGCGTTAATATAAACTCAGTACCTACATTTAAAATAGTGGCGAAGTAATTAACAATGTTTTCGATCTGCTTTTGCTTTCCTGTTACATAGGTGTTTTTGAAAATATCGTATGCTGTTCTTAATTCATTCCCGCTTCCAAGTTTACCGGCCTGCTGAATACCAAATAACAAAGGATGCGTTACACTGTGTGCTGCAAAAATGTTGCTGGTTATTAAATTGTCAACTTGTGTAAAATCTTCTTTGGTTAAATCGCTTGTGCCAAGATCTTCAATTACAGGCGGCTGTTCTGTTGCCTCTGTAAACGCTATAATAATTTTTTCTCCTGTACTGCCGCCATATTCATTTCTGAATTGCTTTGTTACTTCCCTTCGCCCCTCCGGTGTTGGCTTACCGTTCCTGAAGATGATAAACTTACTCCCGCTGAAACCTGTTTTTGCATTCGTTAAAGTATGCTTCGATACTTCAATATCAGATTCAATAAAGTTTATTGCTGCCCACCAATCGGGTAAAGCGTAAACCCCGGAGCCTTGTTTATATTGCTTGAATGCAAACAAAGAAGATGAACGTAGTTTAGGATCGAATGCCGGTAAAAAAATCGGTTTCTCCCCCCGATCTTTCCAATCGTTTTTAAACTGAAATTTTGTTTGTGGTTTATTGCAACGGATCTTCTCGAAAGGTGTATGAAATAAAGTGAATGATGAACCGATAATATTCGGGATTACCTGTAAATAAAAGCCGCCGTAAGTCTCAATATCAGCAATACATTTTTTGAAAACTTCATCATACTTTTTGATAAATATTTTACTGGCAGGCGTTTCCTGAACCGCCTTTAAACCATTACCGAAAATGTATGAAACTTTGCCGTTAATAATTGCTGCGTGTTTGGCAGATTTATTATACAGCCTGGTTAAAGTAGTTGGGTATAAATTATCAGTACCGAAACGAACATAATCTTCTGCTTTGAGTTCTTTAAACTCAGGCATTTCGCAATCTGAAAAAGCTAATTTGATTATGTTGTTTACTTCCATGTTGATTAATTTGAAGGCGTATATCCCTTATAAGTTGCTGCCGGTTCATAACCTGAAAAAGCAAAGTTTGTTGCAGCGGCAAGTTTCATTTTACCGTTTTCCATTTCTAAGCCAGAACCTAATTCAGTAATGATGTAATGCCATTGCCCCGGCTGCTTGCCGGAAAATAAAACAGATGTATTTATTAAAAATTCATTGTATCGATCCTGATAATTACTTATATCCTCAGTACTTGGTATATCGAATGAAACAGTTTCTTTTGTTACTACCTGCGTAAATGCAAAATGATATGTCGGATCACTTAATGTTTTCTTTTCATTCAGCGTTACTATTATTGAATCTTCTGTACTATCAGCAGTAAGGTGAAGCATTAAGAATATTTTAAAAGCGAACCGTTTTAATGATTCGCTTTTTGTTTATTATCCAGGTGTCTGCAGGGCCGAAACAATTGTTGAATCAACTTTATAAGCAAGGTATTTTTCTTCACCTTCAAAGTTTAATTGGTAGCCATTTTGATCTGCTAATACTTTTCCGGTCTTTGCGCCGTAAGTCAATAACCTTAAGCCATAATCAGCGCCGTAATACCAGCCAACCCCCATTTCGTCAACAAGAACAAAAATTAATCTGTTCTTTGCCAGTAATTCAATTTCATTACGGGTTGTAACGGACATTCCATTGATCGGGAATTTAACAGACTGCTTAACTGAACGCGTGCCGGTTTCTGGCTTAACTGTACCGGCATCGTCTCCCTCTGCTGTATGGGCCTGTATGTCGTATTTACGAAAGAATTTACCTGTTGCTTTTGTGATTGCGGAAACAACTCCTGCTGTTACAGTGTAAGCGGTAATATTTGAAAACTCGATTAAGTAAACAGTTTTTACCCCGCCAAAATAATCCTGGCAATCCTGTACATAGTCTTGCGTGAGGCTACATGACATAATTATTATTTTTTAATTAGTTGTAAATGGTTCCCTTTTATTGGAACGTTTCTAAATATCCGTTGCCTGTAAGTGTGCATCGTAATATTTAAATCATCTGCACATTTATTTCTATTATCCCAAACCTGACCAGTTATTAAGCATTGCACTTTATGGGTTCTGTTTATTAAGCTTTGATCTGCTGCTTTTTTAAGCCCGGCTAAAACCTTTTCTTTTACATCTTGTGGCATCCTATAACCAGTTCGGGAAATTCTTAGCTTATCTTTAGTTTCTTGCGGCATTGATAAACCTGATAGCCAAGTTTTTTTGCCGTAGTTCGGGTTCTTATCCCCTATCTTTCCCGCCCTACACTTCTTCCTTACTGATTCAACATTATGTTCAAAAATTGTTCTACCGCCTGCGCCCCCGTATGCCATATTAACAAGCGTCCCACCTTCAATACGCAATCCATATTTTGCTATGTATTGCTTTTCTATTTCAAAGGATTCCTGTTCTGTTAATCCGTCCGCTATCTTTACTACTGCCAGACCGTATTTAGCAACTGCGCTATGCCAAAATTTACTTCTTCCCGCCAATGATTCAGCCCTGTTATCTGTACCTTTCCCTATATAAAAGAACTTATTTGTAACCGGGTTAACATGTGCGTAAACGTAGAATTGCAACTGGATTTTATTTAAAAAGGGCGGCGATATTTTCACCGCCCTTTGGTTTTAAGATATTGGATTATTAACCGAGGTATAAGGTGTTGAAAGTCTGATTCCTTACAAGTGATTCCAAAGTGAAAATACACTTGTAGAACATTGTATCTGCATTGTTCTGCACCTTGTTGATCTCCAGGTAAGTAGTATCATCAAGCAAATCAGTACACCAAACGAAATTTCTTTTAGTTCCCAGTATCATACAGTTTGAAGGCAGTGGAACAAATTTTATTTCGATACCCTGAAAGCTGTAAGTTTTCTTTGCTATGTCAACCAGGAAAACATCACTCTTGTAAGTGTTGGCCGAATTGTACTGATTAATCAGTGGTAATTGATCGAAAGGAGCGTATATAACCGGCGTATCTGTTGCGCTGTGCAGCAACGCTGTGTTAGCAGCTGCATACAATTTACCCCACTCCGTGAATATGTTTGAACTTGTGATAGTAGTGCCGGCAACTTTGATACGTGTACCAAGTGCGCCGTTGTTGTAAATCATTTTAGTTACAACGCCATCAATTAAACGTGAAGTTGCGGCGGCTGCATATGTCTGTTCTGCTGCACCAACTGAACCTTGACCTACACCGGGAGTTAGAGCGGCAATCGCTGTTTTTGTTGCAGTGGTAGCACCATTCCAAAAGGTTGTTTCTGCAAGGGCCGAAATATAAGGCGCAATACCGTTTAATACGGTTGCTTCAAATTCACTTGATGCAAGATTCCATGCGCCCTGCTTCATATCCCTGCTAAACCTTCCTGTGCGCATTGTTTCCATATCGAAAGTATCGTAAGCCATAAACTTGTATGGGGTTACAATAAGATCGGTAACGCCAATTGTACCGCTTGCTGAAGGTGCGCCAGAGCTGTAAGCCTGCAAAGCAACAGTGTGCGCCGTGTTCGTAAATATGGTGTTTGCTTTAACATCGTCTGCGAATGTTACATAACCCTTTTCAATGGTGTTATTAGAGAATAATATCTCTCCGAGTACATCTTTATAGGCATTACCCCTGATGTCAACTTTTGTATAAGATAAAGACATGGTTTAAAAATTTTGTTTTTGTTTTGAATATTGGATTTACTAAATAATTTAGCACTGATAAAGAAAAAAAAATAACCGCTTATTGTTTGCCTTTGGGTTTTGCCAGAACGGGCTTTTTAATTACTTTTTAGACTTCGATTTCTTTTCGTCGTTATCTTGTTCAAAATCTTCTTCAGATGCCCGGCCTGCATCTAAAAGATGCTCAGCAATGGTATCAGTAAGATTTTCATTGGTAATTAAAGAGCCTTCGCCGTAAGGCCTTAATGAAACGCCTTCTTTTAATTTATACTTTGCCATAATTATACAATTGTTTTATCAGCTTTTCTAAGCTGGTGTTTTTGGTACGGTGTCAACTCCTCAGCGCCTTTTACTTCTTCCAAAGGATTACCGGCTAAACCTTCGCCAATGCTTTCTATTGCAGCGAGCATGGTTTTTAAAGTTTCTTTCAGATTTGCGTTTTCAGCTTCAATCTTCGCAAATCCTTGCTGGTAAGTTGCAATTGCTGCATCCCTGGTTGCTTCTTCCTGCTTCCTGCGGATCTCATAACCAAAACAGTATTCAAATACCGCTTTCATTATTGTAGCCATCTTTTGCAAATCAGGAGCAACAGCACCATCTGCGAACTTCTGTAATGCGCTTTGCATCTGTTCAGGTGTTTTCATTTCTTCTACTGCTGGTTCTGTGGCGGCTGCTGCCGGTGTTTCGCATTCGGTAATCAAACCACCAGCAACAGTTATTTTAGTGCCATCTGCTAAAGTATATTCAGCATCGGGGGCCGGTGCGCCTGCGATTGTAACCATACCGCCTAAATCAAGTTTATCAATGGTTAAAACCCGTCCATCTGCAATAGGGTAATCAACTGAAACCGCTGCGGGTGCCGGGGCTGCAGCCGGTTCAAAACTTAATGCCGTTTTAATGAAAGCTGCCATCTTTGTGAAAGCTTCTTTGTAGCTTATTTTTACTTCACTCATTTTTGTGTTATATTTAAGATTTCCTCGAATTCGTTGTATTCTTCTGCGGTTAAAGTTTCTGTTTCTGGCTCGCCTTCTTTTTGATAGTTAAATAAACCTTCAACTGAGAACCCTTTTACTAAACCTGTTTTGATTGCTTCCCAAACTTTAGGATTATTCACTTTAGCAGATATAAACCAGCTACCTTGCGGTGCATCTTCAAAGCCTTTCATTGGTGCTATCCCCCTGGTATCATCGCAGATAAAACTTTCAAATATTGTAACCCCTTCAACTTTCATTTCAGGGTCATGCATAATATTGAAATTGTTATTATAGCCAAGAGCAAAAAACTTCTGTGCTATTTTATAAACTGTTTCGGGTGCGAAGAAAATATTGTACTCGCCAAACTGTTCATCTTTGCGATAAATCAATTCATTTGCAGCGATGGCGAGGCCTGATATAATCATTCTTTCATCGTCAACCGTTGCAAAAACTTCTCGCTTCTGTTCTTTAAAGGCTAAGAAGTTTCTTTCAACTGCGGGTTTATCAACCAGTGCCATTGCAGATACAGAAACCTGACTATTATCAGATTCATCTATCAACAATTGATACACTGGTAAACTCATTGTGTAAAGTTAAACAGGGTATAAATAATGAAAAGCAGTTTGCTAAACTTCTTAGTAATGCAATACTAAAATAGCTATCTTTGAGCAATCAAATGAGTACTACTATTTATCAAAAAGTAGATGAAATAAAAAGGCCGCTACGTGTTGGTGAAAAGTTTTTAGTCCCTTGTATTGTAAGAAAAGAGTATGAAGATTTAAACAGAAAATATGTTGAATATATTACCCCTGTTATAAATCACCCGCACAACGATAAAGAGAACGGACAAAATGAAATCCATTACCATGCAGACTTTAGATTTATAAACCACAATTTCAAACTAACAAGAAAAGGAAAGAAAGTCGGCATTTCTTTTAGATCGCATTCAAGGCATATTTTTGCGGATAATTTAAGACCTGAACTTAATATTGACGGCGAACTGGTTTACATTTTATTACCTGTTATTAGTGAGCATTTTTTATACAACACCGAGTCAGAGCAAATCAGTAATAGTAAGCTGAAACATAATTGCATTTACAAAGGGAAATGCCCACATAGAGGTTACGAATTATCACAAGTAAATGCGGTTAACGGCGTTATTCAATGCCCGTTACATGGTTTGAAATTTGACGAAAAAACAAAACAACTTTTAAAAGATTAACCCAACCTTGCCGCCCTGTTGATTTTTGCGTTGCGTTCAGCACTATCCTGCACATCTGAATCTAAAACAAATACCCTTCCGGCCCCCGCTGCGGCTGCATTACCTACGCCCTGAATACTTGCGCTATCTAAGCTGGTTGAAGTCTGCGTTGGTAATATAGGCGCTGATATTGTAGGCGCTGAAGGCGAACCGCCAGAACCACCACCACCGGGAACATTTACCGCAGTGATTGCTTTAATCGATTTAAAACCCGTTGCAATAACAGCGGCAACATTTGCAACCTTTGCAACAACATCCCAGGGAGACGGTAATGTTGATTTTTGTTTTAACGCTTCTGTTGCACCCTGAAAGGTGTTTATTGTAGCCGTAGCAATAGCAAGTCCTTTACCAACTGCGGTTTGTTTGCCTATAATATCTCCGATTGCATTAAGCCCCTGTATTTCTGATTCATTGATTTGCTTTTTTTGTTCCTCACTTAATTTACTGATTTGAATATCAGCGTTGGCGTATTCTAATTTTGTGATCGAAAGTTTACCAAGTTTATCTTTTTGGTTCTGAATTTCAGCGGCATCTGCTGCTTTCTTTTCTTCTGCATCTTGCTTTGCATACTTTTCTTCCAAAGCCTGAACTTGCTTTAAATATGCCTCACGAAGTTTTAAATTACTTACTCCCTGTTGCGCAAGAATTAAAGCGTCCTGGTCGAATTGTTTTTTTAATTTATTCAATTGAAATGCACGGTCATCAGCTCCGGTTTTTTCTCTTGCTGCATCTTCTATTTTTTCAGCTTCAGTAAGTTTACGGGCTAATTCTTTAGCATCTTCCAACTTCTTTGCGTTGCGTTCTTTTTGCTTGGCAGCGGCTTCTTTCGCGGCCTGCTCGCGTTCCTGAATTTCTTGTCTTTCAGTACTGGTTATTTGCTTATCGATCCTGCGAAGCTCATTCGCGTTCTGTGTTTCAACCCTTATTTGGTCGGCTTTTATTTTTTGAATTTCAATGAAGTTCTTTTTATCTCCGTCTTTCTCTAAAGTAAGCTGAGCGATTTTATTTTCCGCAACCTTTCTTGCTAATTCAATATCGTCCTTTGCGTTCTGCTCACTATCCTTTTTTAAGTCCTGCAAAGCCGCCTTTCTTTTTGCAATAGGAATTGTATCATCGCCCGCCTGTTCACGCAATATTGCCAGCCTTTTTTCTCTTTCTGCCTGCTCTAAATCATTCGTAGCCTGATCTCTTGCAAGCTGTTGTGATTGTTTGGTTAGGTCGGCCATTTTATTATAAGCATCTGCAGCCGCGTTTCCAACTTCTTTAATATCATCCAATGCGCCGCTAAAATCAAACGTGAATACTTTATAAATAGCGTCGCCAATTTTTGAAAGGCTATCAAGTAAAGCTTGCCCGGCTGCTTTTATTCCGGCAAAAACCTGTTCAATCTTTTCGCCGCCTTCAAAAGTATTTGCAAAAGCTTTATAAACAACTTCAAGAATTGCAACTAAAGCAGTAAGTATTAATATGATAGGATTTGCAGCAAGCGCCCGCAATGTATTTAAGAACCCTTTTCCGCCTTCCTCTGCTCCCTTTAAAGCCGGTACTGTGTTTTGAATTTTGTTTTTAAGCACATCGAAAGCCCCGCCGCCCTTATTAGTGGATTGCTCCATTTCCTTTTGAGCGTCGGTTAATTTCTTTTGCGCTTCTGTATATTCCTGGCTTCCAACCTTTGCTTCATTAAGGGCTTTTTTTGCGTCCTTAATAGCCTGATTCATTTCGTTGATACTTTTCGTACTCGTTCCGGTATCAACGGAAATCTTACCTTTTATTTCTACGTCTGACATATTAATAAATTTTGCTAATGAGTTTTATAAGCTCAACCGTACATGTGTCTTCCTTTGTGGTATTAAAATCCACAATTTTATTCAACCTGAATAAATTACCATCCACATATTTGTACTTGCTGAAATCAAGATTATAAATGTCTTTGTAATCCAATTTTGCAGTACATGTAACCAATCGTGAATCTTTGTTTGTAATCTCTGCCATGTAAGCACTCCAATAAACATTGAACTGATTTACATTCAATGCCCCGGTTACAAGCGCAAAGAACAACTCTTTTGGTACGCCGAATTGATTATCATTAGCCGGGTTATCGGGATCGTCTAAATGCCCCGCATATCCGTATTTTGTGTAACTGGCATAAGTCGAAGATCCGGCGGCATTCTTTAAAGCCCAACTGGAAACCCCTGTTATTTTTCTTGCCTGAAGTATTCTGATATTACTATCAATTGTTTCTTCGTTTCCGTTGCTGCTTTTAAATATTGTGCTGTAAACTTTATCTTCTCCGCCATAACCTACCAACACAGTACCGGAAAAACCAATTTCACAAGTCTGTTTATTTACTGCGAATTCATATTGGCTGTCATATATGTAACTGCCGTATGTTTGGTTATACCTTTTTGTGTACAAGTCGTTATAATAATCGCTGTCTGATTTAAAATTGAACTCATAAAATTTTGCGTTAAGTTCACTCATTGGTTTAACCTTAATCGCCTTGCTCCGGTCAATTTTACTACTCCAATCTTCTGAAGATGCAGAGGCAAAGAAATCTATGAACGGTTCTATTTTTAAAGTCTTATTATCGTTTTGATCTTCATAAACGTACAAGTTAAAAAGCTTTACAATCCATGAAAAGAAATCCACCTGAAGGATATTTTTCGGGATTGAATCATTCATCGTTACTGTATCGCCGTAACTTATTGGAACGGGAATACTTGCCGCTGCATTTATTGTAAGTGTGCCTGAAGTAAATGTGAAACTGTAGTTTGTTATTGAACTACTTACGGTTACCCAAAATTCAAGATAATCACCTGTTGTTAATGATACATTCACGGAATCCGACCACCCGCTCGAAAGCGTCGCGCCGCCTATATTTGGGATTGTTTTACTTGCTATTACTGAACCATTTTTTTGAAGTTCAAAAGCAATCGTGTTTGAATTGGTTAAATAATTGTAAGCTAAGCTAAAATCTACTGTTGTAAGTATTGCCGCCCCGGTATAAGTAAATCTATTTGCCGGTGTTGCGTCCGGTGTAAATAAGCCCCCGCTGAATGTAGGGAAATTTAACCGCGCTGTGTTTGTTGTTGCGTAAGATATTACGGTTTGATTTGTTGCCCGTGACGCTGTTAGTAACAATGATGTTGCTGTACTTAATACCTTTTGATTATGCGGGATAATCTGCCTCAAAAATCTATCTGTGCTGAACAAAGCTGAGGTGTACGTATATCCTGCAGCCTCAAACATTTTATCCAGGTATTCTTTTGCAAATAAAGCGGGCCTGAACGTTCCAATTTTCCAATCATGTTTACCTGTTGAGTAAGTACCATAATCAGTAAGCGGATAATAATAACCGGACCCGCCATTGTCATTATCCCAGCTATTTTCAATATTCGTTTCGTTGTAAACGTGATCGTAAGCGGAAAAATCAAGTTCCTCTAATTTCTTATTATTCAAAGCTGAGATAAGGCCGCCAAGTTCGCCAAATACAACCACTTCATAATCTATCATTCCGTCAACATTATTCACCTGCATGAGCCTTAGAATACCTTTAAAGCATTGTATGTTATCATTGAAAATATAAGCAGATGCAGAAACAGCGGGATTGAAATTTATGTTAGCGTTTTTCTTTGCCGGATCGTAATCATTGGCGGCTGATACATCGAAAATATTACCAAAGAAAGCATTGTTTAATTTGGTCCCCGGCAAAACAATAGTTTTACTGAACGTTGAATTTTTACTTGCAAAAGTTGAATTACCCTGTGCGTCCGTTGGTCTTATATCATCAATAGAAAAAGTTAATAATGCGCTTATACTTTCGCTTATATCTAATTCGTACCCCTCAACAAATAGCTGCATCATATTACTGAAATTGACTTTTGTAAGAAGATCCAAATTCCAGGTTAACCATAAGGTTATTTAACCCGTCAACAACCACCTGCTTATAATCATAATTCGTTTCGGCAATCACAACCGGGTAAAGTGTACCGGCATCATCCAAATAAACTAAAGGGCTGTTTACCAACTGTGAAAGCCAGATATATTCATCATCCCCTAAAAGATCGGTGCTTACCTTTAATTTTTCCGTGTACTTAATCCCGAACATGCTTCGCTGAGGATGCATGATTGATCCTGACTTAACAGATACAACCCCGCTTCCGTCAACCCTGTATGGTAACTGTTGCCATTCCTTGCGTTCAATATTTGTAGTGGTTTTTGAAACCTTGTGAAAGCTCATACTTTCAAAGCCGCCATACTTGTTTAAAAAGTGCAAAGCATACTTTGTATAAATCGTTTCACATATAACCTTTACATTATAAGTAACCCCGCCAAGCACAACCGTATAATCAGAGGTTGCACCCACTGCGATATTAATATTCTGTATCGTATTTGCAACCGTTGGCGTTATTGTGGTTGTGGCCCCGTTAATCACAACGTTAAAAGGCGTTGTTGTTGTGGCAAAGTATGGAAGATAATAAGTTGTTGTTGTGCTGAATAGTTCAATCGTTAGCGGCCTGCTGGTTGCTGGTTTATTGGCATAAGCAGAAAATAAAGTAAAATCATTTATTCTGCCATTATAATGATTGAAAAATGTTCTTGTGCTATCGTCCGTTGTCGCTGAGGTTGTTTGCGTAGTGCCAACTAAATAAGTCTCACGAACCTTAACAATTACATCAATTGCGAAAATACCCTGCCCCATTTCAGATTGAAGCGCGGCCTTAATGTATTCACGGATAACATTACCAAAATTAAAGATCCCGTAATTGGTTGTAGGGTTTGGATAAACCTTTGCTGAATAAACTTTTATCCCGCCAATCCACACTTCACCAATATATTGATAATTCAATTTTGTTACATCTATGCTGTTTGCATCGTAACAAGTCCAAACGAGAAAATCATTCACGCTTGAATAAGCCGGTGGATATGCGGTTATTGTCATTTCGGATATTGGTTTGCTAAATTATTTAGCATTAATTAACAAAAAAAAGGCTTTATCAGTTTCCAAAGTTATTAATAATATCAACACGGAGCGCAGCGGCAAATTCACGCTGTACGACTTCCGTCATTTCTTCCGTTGCTTTCTGCCAGTAATGCGTCGGTGCTATACCCTGCCGTTTAATCATGTAAGCAACTCTTATTGCCGCCTGTGTTGTTGTATCGGTAATCTTTTTACGCTTTGTTTCTTTTGCTGATACCGTGATCTTATTCTTAACCGTTGCAAAAGAACCTTCACGGATTAAGTAAGCTTTGATACTGTCAACGAAATCACTTTTCCCGGTAAATGGTTCACCGCGCTTTCGATCTGATTTTTTAAAACTAAACTGGCTACCTCTGTTTTTCGCCCACCCGCTTACACCTTCATCAATAAACTTCGCATACTTTAATGTTTGGATCTCACAACTGTAAACGGTGCCAAATACCTGAACATCTAAAGGAATAGTTTTATCTGCCAGTGCTCCGCTACTTGTTGAATCCGCAGCGTTCAATTGATTGCTTAATTTGTCAACATACACCGCAGCAACATAAGCCAGGGTATTTGCCAAATCTTCAAACTTGACAACTCCGTAATCGCTTGAATTGCCGGTGTCATTCAATAACTGGTCTAACTTACCGTTATTGATTTGATGAAGCTGTGAACTATTTATTGAACGTGTTGGCATTAGTTTATTATTACTTCAGCATCTTCTTTTTCCTTGTTATCCTTCTTTGGTAAAGGTGCTTTTATAAACGGATAAAAGCAGGCTAACCCTGCTTTAAAAAACTTTGAAATTCCTACCCAATGATTAGCGTACTTTCTTGGAAAAATTTTAGCCATTATGTTTTTTGTTTACTCACCCATTTATCATATTGACCTTTAGATTTCAGGTACACCAAAGCATTAAGAAACTCAACAGATGAAATCTTAAAGGTTTCATTCAAAGTTATACCTAAATGATTTGATACTTCTTTCGCTGAAAAAACCCACCCGAAATTTTTAATAAAAGGATGCGTTGTTTTCACCTTATCATCTTCGTCAATCGGTGCAGCAAATAACCACTTAAATTTTTCAAAGAGGCTGTTAAAAGATGTTAAGAATTCCATTACAGATTGATAAACCGCTTTAATATCTTCATTCAACATCTGTTCTGAATCTTCAATATGTTTGCCCCGCTTTTTTAAAATAGACGCGGCAATCTTGTGTAATTGTTCAACTGGCCCCGTTTCCATCCACTTTAAACATTCAAGCAATTGCCCCGCTGTTATCTTTGTCGCATCTGTTTCAAAGCGCTTATCTGATACCGATTTTATTTGCAATTCCTTTTGTAACCTGTCGCAATACTTCACAAACCTTTCTGGCTTCATTAAATTCACCTCCTGTTCTTCAAGATTATACAAGTAGCAAACTGAATAAGCTAATCTTTCAGTATCATCCGGGTATTGCTCGAATAAACTATTGAGATGCTTGTATTGCTTTACTGTCATACTCTGCTTTTAATTGTGCCTCTTTTCTTTTTGCCGCTTTCACATAGGCAACAACACCATTGCCGCCATGCTTAAGGTACATTTTTTTCATTTCTTTTGCATGATCGATAGGAACAGGTTGAGGATGAAAGAAACGGTACTTTTTACCCGGCTCAACTAAAGCGCCCTCTTTCGTTTCAATCATACCGTTTGCGATAAGTTCTGAACCTGGCAATACTTCACTAACCATTCTTTCAATACTCATTGCCGGTAATGCAGCAGCGGCCCGGCGAATAATTTTTAATTGTTTTGCTTTGCCCATGTTGATTTATTTAACACTGTTCATAAAATACCTGCTTAAATTGTATTGTTTCCTTTACCCGTTCAAAGAAATACTTACCAGCCGCCACACCTTCAAATGTTACCTGAGTATAATAAACAAAGGCTCTGATATACCGGGAATCAATTTCTTTGATCTTTCCCCTTAGTGGCCCGTTTATTATCTCAATGGTTTGCATCAATCTTTGAATAAGAATGTTTGGCGTACATAATTAGCCATGCTTATTAAAGCTTTTGATTGAATAATTATAAAAGCAATTGGCAGCGCAATTAACCGGCCTATAAATTTTGCTATTCGCATTCGAGTTGATTTGTTTCTACTGTTGAAATTTCTTTTTCGTACTGCTCAAAGATTACCTTAATAAGCTTCTGCCTGCATCGTAAACAGTTTGGCGTTAAGTCTGTATCATCGCCATCAACTTCTTTTGAAATCTTGCGCAGCATGTCCATTTCAGCGGCGTTTAAATGCTTATCATTGGTTTGCTTCTGTCGCTCCCAGATGTCTATGTTATCTGCGCACCATTGGATTGTTTCTTTTGTCATACTATATTGTTTTTTCTAAGTGAGCAATAATAACCGAAGCTCAATCGCATAAGTTTATTTGATACCTCATTAGTATTCCTTCACTACTTAACAGTGGTTCCTTACACCCATGTTTTCTTCTCCATGTTTCCTGAAAAAATCCTGCTATTGCATCAAATTCTTTTGCTTTTTGGAATGCTATCTCAGTGGGTGTTTCTTCAATTCGTAGTGGCCTCATTGGCGGCGGCCCTATATGCTCAGGTATTTTATTATCCATACTCTATATTTTTTCTCCGTAAATATTAAAACCCATTTTATTTATACGTTCTAAATGAACATAGTAGGCGTTAATATCATCCATGAAGTAATAGAACTCCGCGAGTAACTTATGTACCCACCATTTAAAAGGCTTTTTATGTTCGTGATTTACTTTGCTCCGGGACATATATAAAAGTTTTATTTATCCGAAATCATAGTTGCCGTAATTACCGCCTTTAATAAGTTCCCTTTCAATTACTGCTGTTAATGTGTCCACTTCTTCATCGTGCGACGCATTCGGAAAAGCAGCTAACTGATTTAAGAAAGATTCATTCCAGTGGCCTTCAATCAACATAACCCTTCCAGCTTCCATTTTAGGACTACAGGCGTTAACCCTTGCAACCTTGCTTGTTTCTGGCGGCGTGTCCTCGATAATGTTTAAATCTGTAGTCCATTTGATCTGCTGAACGATTGGCTTACCGTTCGCCTTCGGCTCAATATAGATTCGTGAAAACTCGCTATAACCCTGTTCGTTAACATGGCTTACTAAGTAATTACAAAACTGCGGGAACTCTTTTCTAACCCCTGAATAAAACGTTATGTAAATAATCCCTGCTGATTTGTAGTAACTTAATACCCCGGACGGATCGTTTTTCTTTTTATCGGTATAAGCTGTATCTGCCTGAAAGTTTATTGCCGTTGGTCTTAGCGCCTCTGCTTTCTTTACAACCGGGAACCATTCTTTTTTTATGAGCCCGCCTTCCATTGGCGAAGGCCGCTGCATCATTTGCCCGGAATAACCATAAGAGCCTAATTCGTTTTTAGTAGATTCAAGTCCTTGCCAGCTTCTGCGTATCGGATCGAATAAACCATCTTTATAAAACTCCGCAAGCTCTGCTGGTTTAACATCGCTGCTTAACTCTGCCGGTATGCAAATATGTTTTATTCTTAGCCCGGCTTTCTTTAGTAAATAACCTGTTGTATCATTATCATGCAGCCGTTGCATTACCACAATCGTAACAGTGATATTTGCATCAACGTTTCTGCTGCCTATTGTTTCACTCACCCATTTATTAGCCGTATCCCGTTCCTTCTCACTGTCTGCGATCTGTGGGCTCATTGGATCGTCTAAAATCTTTTGATGCGCATGAACCCCTGTAATGCCACTACCTGTTGAGGTTGTATATCTTTCACCTCTTAACCCATTCTTAAAATGCGTCTTACCGCCTTTAGCTTTTACAGTGAGTTTCGGGAATAAACTTTTAAACTTTTCGCTATTGTAAATATTAAAACACTTTTCTGCTATATCTTCTGCCGGTGTACTGGCATAAGAACCGCAAATAAATCTTTGTGTAGGGTCAATAGTCCAACACCACAAAGGGTACATTTCACTAACAATAGTTGACTTTGAAGAACCTGGCGGAACATTAATAATAAAGTAATCAAACTCTTTCGGCAATCTTTCTTTAACTCTTTCCCCTACCCTTTGTAATTCATTGCATAAATATTCGATATGCCAATTCCAAACCGGATCTTCAGCTATGATAGTGTCCCAAAAATATTGCACGAAGGCATAAAAAGAACGGCGGCACATTGATGCAGCAGCCCTTTTAATTTCTTCTGCCTCATTCTCTATTTTCGGGAGTTGCTGCATTGATGATATGTTTTATTGCCTCAACTGGTACTTTATCCCAATCAATAGCGGAGGGAACGTCTTTACCGGCTGAATCTGTGGCGGCAACCTTATCTGGCATATTATAACCAAGCATTTTATTTAAAATCTCAATTGCCTGTAGCGGGCTAAGTAGTTTTACTTTCCGCATTGTTCCTAATACTTCTCCGGTATCTCTTGCCCGTTCATCGAAACTATCTAACCCGGCAATCATGCCTGCTGTTTCTTCATCCCATTCTGAAATCTGCTTTAGCCCGCCATCAACCGTAAATATGTTAGTAACATCGCCTAAAGCAATTTGAGCCAACCGGGCTATTAACCTTTCTTTCGTTACACCGTGCGTTTTAACGGCCTCTGTTACAATTACCTCACTTTCCCTTCGCCTTACTTCTTCATCAGCTTTAAGCCTATCCGCTACAATCGGGCGGGCCTCTTTCATCCACTTTTCAACTGCCGATACGCTTTTTCCGTAATTTTCCGTAATCTCTCGCAATATTTCCTTCGTGTGTACGCCGGAATAAATACGGTCAACGCATATTTGCACCCCTTTTTCTTTTGATATTTTACGGACTTGTGCCATTTTTTACGGTTCACACTATTTTCAACATTAAATCAATTGCCTTCTTTATATTATCATCAGCAACATTGTACCGGGATATGATAAAATGATCCCTGGTTTGCTCTGGTTTCTTTTTACTCAAATCGTTTTTAATCAAGTCGGTTAACGATACTTCATGCAGTTCTGAAATCTTAATTAACATTGCCGCGTCGGGTTGACATCTTCCTTCTTCCCATGCCCGATAGGTACCTGCTTTAATGCCCAGCTTATCTGATACGGTTTGAGCGGGAACATTTAAGATATTTCGTAACACCCTTAAATTGATTGCAAAACGGCTCATATTTTTATTTTAACGTCTCACTAAAAAATTTAACTGCCACCCGATAAAGTACCCTGTCGTATCATACGTGTAAGAAGGAACCGGCCTTTTGCGCCCATCGCTCCACCAACAGGTATAAAAGTTTCTCTTTTGGTTTGCTGTGTACCTGTAACCCGTTTTAATACTGTCCAATCTCAGCAACAATACTTCGGCTTGTTCTTCCCTGGTTATCTCACAGCCTACTAAACCGGCAATGATTATACAGTTGAGAATCCAAAGGATTAATATGGTTATGATTGTTTTAATGTTTCAGTTTTACTTTGAAGATTGCAATTGCGGGGCATGATGTATTTTTATTGTAGGATAGAAACCGCTCCATATTGCCCCATTTAAGAATTTCAATCTGACCATTTACCCGTACCTGCTCAATTATACAATCGTACATAATCTTTCTTTTTAATCTCTAAATAATTGTAATTCCCCTTTACCGTTCAACTCCACATTCCATTTACCAATCAGTTCTTCGGGGTAATCTGTTGTTATTGAAAATGTTTTGCGACAGCTTACTTTTATTCCGTTATCATTTCCGGGCCTTATTGTTCTTAATCCTTGAGAAAAGAACATATACTCGTAAGGAAACATTTCAATAGCTTTTTTGGACAGGAACCCTATTAAATGACATTCACGGTTTTTAACCGGTGTAAATGTTACATGTGGTATTTCTGCGTTTCTACCCATTACCAACCGATTGCGTCTTTTGTCATAGCCGTAAATTAAAAAAGCCACACACCCGTTAAGATGTATGGCTATCAAGTAGCTCTGTGATTTATTTGTGGGGCGTTTAGATTTGAACTAAAATGCCTGCTTACTTAGGTAATCTTTAAAGTTATAAAGATTTTTACAAACAAGTACTCAAAAGTTTGCAGCCCTTTTTTCGTCTTTAACTAAGCAAGTTGTACTGTTGCCATTTTTATACTATTGAACCCCCTTATTTCGGTTTACTCACCACGATCTTACCCGTGATGAAGTTTACATTTCCGCATTGCTTACAAGGAACTGAGACCGTGCAGCCTTTATTATCCCCTGTTATTCTTACCGGTAATTTCTTACCACAAACGCACTTATAACATTTCTCGTCTGTAAAATTATTTAATGTTCCGTTCTCTTGTGGCATAAAGTTACAATTATTTTTGGTTATATAGTAAATTCTGAAAGATTTAACAGTTTTATATTTTCAGGAAGATATAATACGGGCGTTTACTTCGGCTACAGTTGTTTTGTTATGTTCTAAAAGAATGATTAAATGGTCTGCCCTCGCTTCTGCTTCGTTTTCGTAACAGCCACATCCTTTTTGCTCGGCTTCGTTTTCCCATTCCCAATTAGGAAATGCCGAATCTTCACTACCCCTTCTAATAGTTAAGGTTTCTGATGGTAGCATTACCCCTAATTCAGCAACGGTAAACGCCGGATAATCTTTACCGTCATCACTTTTTAAATCCGGATCGTGATCTGTTGAACCCCGATAAGCGAAGTATGATTGAGTTATTACTCCCAACTCTTTTAAATATTTTGCTTGCTCTAAAGAACAAACCTGATTTTCTATTTTCATTTTCCTTTTATTAAATTGTTTTTAATTCCCCTGAATTCGGAGGTTTTGTTTTTTTAAATATTCATACAGTTTACCGGCATCTGATAAATCAATAATACTTCCGTCTTTTTCTGTTACCATACCGGGTTTATACTTGGCGCCGAAATTTAGTTCCCATAAATAATATTCAATCCAGCTATCCTTATGCTCGTCATTCATTCCTACCTGTAAAAGTTTGACTAACTGATTCTGCAGCCAATGATTTGAATAGGTTGAAATATGGTCGTGTGGTAAAATAACCTGGAACGCTTCACTGCATTTACTATCATGCTCACACTGATTTTTTATAGCTTCAATTGTTTCGATGAATAGTTCTTTTGTAATTGTTAGTTTCATTCTTACTTTTTTAAATAATTATCAATAATATTTTTACAGTGATTGAAGCCTTATTTTGAATACTCTGAGATAATTGCCATAAGTTCGGCCCGGCTCCATTTCTTAACTCCTTTACCTTCGCTTTCCAACCACAGCACTTTTCGTTCTCCGTGCTTTTTTACTAAGCCTTGTCGGTAATTGATAAGGTTACCGTGTAAGAACATATTGCAGCGTGTGCATTGAAGATTCGTATTAACTTCATTGAATCTCATTTTAGAGTGGTGCCCCTGGCTCAGGTAATGCCCGGCCTGGTTCCCTTCGTTACCGCAGCTTATACAACCTTTATCTTTATCCCTTCGCCTTACCCATGCGTTAAATGTGTCCTGTGCTTTCTTTAACAGTTTTGGTAAAGGGATAAGCTTTGCGCTCATTTTTGGTGCTGGCATAATTTATTTTTCTGTGATTATTTAAACGTATTGGCGGTTAATAATACTCAACCAATCTTCTGTTTTCCTTTAATGTTGTTTGTACCAGTTCCTGCGGATTTATCATTAATGAAGTTTTGTAAGTATTAACAACCGATCTTAATCTGTCAATATCATTCTTAAAAAATTCATCAGTATCACATAAATCCTTTATCACATCTCTGCAGTGCATTGCTGTTGTGTGATCGCTTATGGCTGGCATAAACATTTTGGCAATTTCTTTTAAAGAGAAATTTGTGTTCTCAATCATAAGTGTTACGCATACCTGCCTTAGTAGCACTATTTCTTTTTCCCTGGTTTTTCTGCAATAATGCTCACTACTTACACCTGAATAATCCTCAACAACTTTAAACACATACTTTTTTACTTTAGTGTTTAATTCAACATTCATAAATACTTTACGCTTTGTTCTTACAGCGCACTGGTTAAGATTGTAATTCCTTAAAATCTCGTTAGCCATGTAATCCAAGCGGCGTATTTCCATATCAATGTTTTTGATCTCTAAAACCGCGTTTCTCATTTCCTGAACCGAAAACTTTCCCATAATTTTTTATTTAAAAGATTTTTAATTTACCTTCTGCCATTTGTGAGTTAAAGAAATCCGCAACGGCTATTTTTTTGCACTGTTCCTGAATGTGGTCGTTATAAGTTTTATCTTCTTTCAGCATAGCTAAATGTTCAGCCATCGTTTTGAAATCCTTAGCCTCCTTAATTTCCTCTACCTGCCTGCAAGCTCTTTGTTTTATCGAGGCCCGTTGTTCTTCGCTCAGAGTTAATAACCCGGCTTTAACCAGTTTACCGTATGTGTACGGGTTAACGAATTGAGGAAGTTTGTTTTTCATGGTAAACCAGGATTGATAAGCTTCCTCAATAAATTCCTCTTCTGTCATTACGGGAGGTGGTATAATTTTTTCCTCAACCACTTCCGGGATCTGCTGAATAATCCGAACAGCATATTTCAGGTAAGCCTGAACCACATCAGAGAAATATTTTGCACTGAAATTTTGGTAATGCTGCCCATCTTTACCAAGATCAATTTTTCCGGCAATAAGCATTGTAAACGCATTTTTTACTTCTTCGTCCGTAAGGTGACCGTATAAATGCACCACAGAATCTAATAGCAGCGCCATAGCGTTACGATCTGGCAGGTTTGCAGGTGTTACTCCTACCAACTGCGCAAAAGAGCTTAAAATAGCACTTAAATCGCCTAATTGGTATTGGCGCAAAAGTTTACCTTTACCCTTAACCTGAATCACCGACCGTTCCAAGTCCGTTAAAGTACTCAGCGTTTGCTTTGACCTGATCAGTGAAAGTTGGTTTGTAGTTGTTTTTATTATTTCCGTTGTTGAATCCATTTTTATTATTTTTTGCGTTGCTTAAACTTTGGAAGTTTCCCGGCTTTGATAACTGGCATAAACTGAACCGGCTAAAGTGTTGATCTGATTTGGCAAACTCTGCCAGTTCACCCCACCGGGTTTTTATGTGGTTAATCGTTTTAGTTTCTGCGTGTTCAATTTGAAAGTTTTTTATTCCGTCGCTTTCACAAATCATTTTTGCGATTTCAAAAAGGGCCGGGTAATCTGTTGAAACCAAAGAGGCATAGTTTTTAAAACTTAAAATCCATATTTGAAGCATTTCAGGGATTAATAAATTTTCTTCGACACCTTCTTTTTTTAATAAAACATCTTTATTTTCATTTTCATTTTCTAAAGGCATCGTTTTGGCATATGCATTTGCATATGCACTTGCATCATTATCGCCTTTTTTCCATCTTTTGTTAGCACTTTCTGATTGTTTTTCTGAATGTTTTTTCCGTTTATTTTTTTCCGCTTCCATTCTTTCATTAAAGAATAATCCTGTTTCGGATTGCTTAAACTTTTTTTGGATAGTAGGCCATGATGGGCCAAAGTCTGAACCAAGAACTGTTTTTATTTCCTCTAATGAAAGCGGGCCTGAATTAAATTGAGCCGAAAGAATATCCATATAACAACCTTTTAAATGCCGGGTAAAAGTCATTGTTCCGCCGTTCCAATCATTCCAATACCATAAAGTAGCCGGGTCTTTAGCCATAATTAAATTTTATTCGTTACCCATTTATTATGTTTCACTTTTTTGCAGGATTCAAGTACTTACTAATTATACAATCCCTTTCCTTTTTCGATGCACTGTTTTTTATATAAATCGTTGTTTTCCCGTCTATCTTATAAGAACTATACCCCGGCCTTAATTCTTTTACTTTTGGTTGGTACCGCTTAACCTTTGGTCTGGCTTTAAACGCTGCATCAATAACCTTCTTTCTTTCACCTGTTATTCCTAAATGACCTGCTTTAGCCCTTATCTTTTGCGGTGTCGTTTTGCAGAATGTTTCCATGTCTGCCATTGAAGCCGTTGTGTAATTCAACCTTAAATAATCTTCTTCGGCTTTAGTCCATATTTTTAAAAGGTGTTTGGATTTGTAAGGCATTTAAAGCAATTGCATTTGTTGTAAATAAGGCGCTAATCGTTTTTCAGATAGATCACAATACTCTTTACTAATTTCACTGCCTATCCAGTTTCTTTTTAATAAATGCGCCATCTTTAAAGTTGTGGCGGACCCGGCAAATGCATCGTAGATTAAACCGCCTTCGTTGGACCAAGAAAGAATTTGATCTTTTACTAAACCTTCGGGGAATGGCGCAGGGTGGCCAGTAGATGAATTTCCGCATGCATAAGTGAAAATATTTTCAGCGCTTTTAAATTCATTTGTTGTTATTAATTCATCCCGCCTTCTAAAAACACCTTCCTTTGTATTAGACCCTTTTCTACTCCAATTCTTAGACTTCCCAGCTTCTTTACAAGGAACTTTTTTTGGGTTAAAAACATTCGGCCTACCCTTACTCAAAATGAACATATACTCAAATGCTTGCTCATATCTATTATGATTTTGCGGTGCATAGTTTTCTTTCCTATAAATCATTGTATCATGTAACCTAAACCCGCACTCTTTAAAGAATAATGCCTGAGTAAAACTTGTGCCTGTTTCAGATCCGTTAACTGTTGCATCACCAACAACCCAAACCACTACGCCGCCGAATTTTGTTACTCTGTATAAGTGCCGGGCAATATGCTTGAAAGGAAACTTAAACCCTTTGTAATCCCCCAGTTTATCGTATGGCGGAGAGGTAACAGTAAGATCAATAAAGTTGTCTGGCATGCGTTGCATTGTATCTAAACAGTTCTCATTATATAGAGTATTAATTTCCATTTCTCTTTAACCTTTCTTTTAGTTTTTATTATACAAAAAACTTTGGGCAAGTAATTGTTGGCTGGTAATTATGCTTGCCATCATTTAGACAATCAGCTTTATGAGATTCATAGTAAAAAGAAATAGAAGTTGTGTATGTGTAAATTTTCCCGCAATTACCACACTCCTGTTGATGTAGTGTATTTTCTTCGTAACCATAGCCATCATCGTGATTTACATCATTATCCGCATTACAATAAGGGCATTTAATATCTCTCATATTTTTATTTTAAAAGTTCATTCCATTTGTTAGTGAAAATCAATTTTACCGGCTTCGTTTCTTCTACTAACTCAGCTTTAGTTAAGTGCCATCCTTTACAATATTTGCAGTAATAAAACCTTATTTCACGCCTGTATCTTTTACGGGCTTTTTTATTCCTGTTAATAGCTGATTCAGCTTCATGCAGGGTGAATATGGTTTTATTGGAGCTACACATTTTGAAACATTACCGTTTGTTCATTTGGTGCCGGGATTTGTATTTGCAAATATTCTGCAGCCCACTGCCAGACTTCTCCAAGAAAAGTATTGAAAGCAACCGTTTTTAAATCTGCCGTGCTACCCGCTAATATTATTTCATCGCCGTTGCTTTCATTCTTCATTGACTTCTTTAAAAACAGATGCTTCATAATTTCATGCGCATCATCATTTGTCTTTACTTCATTGTAGCCTATATTTTTTAGCCCCTGTTTAACCATTGGTACTACAATGCCCCAGTAGTAAGCATTTTGGTTTAGTGATCGCTTTTTAAAAGCCTCAATCCGCACCAAATATTTACCCTCTGTTAATGCTGCAAACGAATTGCGAACAGTAGATTTATTTTGTATGCCTGAGTGGTTAATATGGAGAATGAAATCCATTAAACTTTTTCTATTATTACTGCATTAATTTCATTATTCTGCTGCGCTATCATCACCGGATTATAATTTGAAAAATACATTTGTTGCGCAGCTTCCGGCCCTTGTTCAGCGTAAACCCTTTGGTATGCTTCTATGCGTTCATCCTGTGCTTTTTCTTCTGCTATTTTCTTTGCTCTCCATGCCTCAACATCAAAAGCTTTTTCTTTACGCTGTTCAATGAAAACTTTATGCTTAGGCTTTTCCGGGCCTGAACCTTCGCAGTAATTATCCGATCCGCAATTAGGGCAAAACGAATAGCTCTCTTCGCCCACTTCATCATCTTGCGTAATGAGTGCTTTAAAGTTTGTTTGGCATGAGTTGCAGTAGTACATGGCTAAGCAGCTTTTGATTGTTCTATCAATTTTGTTTCAACAGCTTTTGAAATCCTGAAAAACTTCTTCAGCTTTTCAATACTACTTTTACCCTCTTTCATTTTTGCAACAGCGCCGGTAAACTCTTTTGTATTTTCATTTAGCCAGGGAAGTTCATTTGATGTTTGGTTTTTATCAACCAGCTTACTTGTTGGTGTTGGCGGCTGAGATGCTTTATTTGCGTCGTCATCTTCTTCAATATTCAACCCCAATACAGAAGCAAGGGCATAACGTCGCTGGTAAGTGATAGCACTGCCTTTGCCTTGTGGATCGTTTTTGGTTGGTGCCATGAAATAATCTGACTGTAAAAATTCTCCGCTATCAGCGTGCATTAAAATTGTTGTTAGGCCGTTATCTCCGCAAGGGAACTGGGCGAATGATAATCCGCTTTCGTTTAATGGCATCTGTATGGTTTCAAGTATGTTTGACAAGCTTGCATACTTGCTATGAAAGAAAGGGTTTGTAGCATCTTTCTTTACGGATTCAACCTTTACGTGAAAGGTTATTAAGGCTTTCGCTATTGCGGCGATTGAGGCGCTTTTTTCCATTTTACTTTTTTTTATTTTGAATTAAGAGGATATTCAACAGCAGCCATTCCTGCTGTGATTTCGTTAAGCCGTTAAGTAAATCTTTCATAAGAAAAATTTTTGGGGCCAGCGCACACACTAATATTTAATACTGGCCCCGTTTGGTTATGAAATAAAATATGTGGCTTGTGTTCGCAGCTTATCAAACCACCTGCAAAACTCCTATCGGTTGTTCTGCTATATTTTTAAAGAACTTTGTTTTTAAAAATGTAACCCCGCATAGAAATACAGGGTTAATTGAAATTACCCTTAACTTCTTTTAAACCCTATAATGCCTATTGTGCAGTACCAGGATTTATTGAAATACGTTGTTTGAAACATTACTTTATTAACCCACAATCTTGCTGTTACCGAACCGTATAAATTACTTTTAAATGTTACCGGCTTCACTGTGTAATCAAGATCGTTTGTTACTCCGCCAAGTAAATGAATCCCTGCGCTTTCGCTGAAATCATATTTAACACCGGCATTGAAAGAAGGCGCTATTGTACCGGATAATGAGCCGTGTAAATCTGCTTCTATTAAGAGGTTTGATTGAGTATAACCAACAACCGAATGAAGTAGCAAATCATAGCCGGTTTTGTTTATTACGGCCCCGCCACCGCCGCCGAAATATATCTGTGCGTTAGTTGTCAGCGAAATGAACAGTAAAGCGATAGTGAGTTTCATTTGTCGTTTTTATATTCGTTATAACAGTTGCGGATTATTAAGAAGATCCCGGCTGCAGCAATCATATATATTGCCGCAGATAGTGTTTGGCCCATGATTAAGCGTTTAAGATTTCGACCATAATACCATCATCGCAATACGTTGCTTCTTCTTCACTTTCCAGTGTTGCGTCGTAACCTTCTTTAATATTAAACTCATAACCGGCTTTTCTTTTGCGTTCCATTGAAATGTAAAAATCAACGGCCCATAAAGCAAGTGGAAGGATAATAACGAAGGCAATAATCGTTTGCATGGTTGAGGTTTTATTTATGAAGGAATAGTTTCGAGTTGCGCAGCGTGATCGTTCAGAAGATTTGCAAAGACAGGATTAACGTGAGCGTTAGCGGTTTTAATAACTTCGTTAAGGTTATCAGATGCGGCGCAAATTGGCCGGGCGTTGCTTTCATTGCCAGGCAGTAAACCAAGTGCCCGTTCCATTGGCTTTTTAATAAGCTCAACAATTATTTCAGAATAGGCTATTAAGTAAAATTCTTTCTCCTGAACATCGATTGCGTTCTCAGCAAGTTCTAAAGCGCCTACTGCTTTGTAAAGAAGTTTCTTTTGTTCCTGTAACATGTTATTTCGGTTTAAAGCGGTTAAATAAATAATTTTGATGAATCCTTATCATTTCTTCCTCTGCTTCCTTAGCCTTACTTTTTTTCTTTTGCTTTTATTCACATTCGGGGCGCAATCTTTACGCTGTTGCTGAGGCAGCTTCTATTTTACTTACTTGTTCAACAAGGGTATCAATGGGCTTTTTCAGGTACTTAGAAATCAACTTTAAGTTGCCGTACTCTGTTAATCTTCTGTGGTTTCTGTTAAGGATAACAGGCAATGAAACGGGCGCTATTTCTAATTCATCTGCAATTAATCCGTAGATAGTACCGCCCTGCTGAATCTCTTTTATTATTTCTTGTTTTAATCTGTAAGGCATGTTTGATATTTATTATATTCGCTTAACTGATTGACATAACAAATATACGAACAATTTTGTTACAACAATCAAAATGATAAATTATTTTCAAACTATTTTCCAAAGTTTCCAAAAAAGTTTCTAAAAGTTACCGGACGGCTAAAAACAGAGTGAATCAAAAAAGTTAAGTTGTAATAAATCAGTAAGTTAGATATTATAAAAACTTATATAATATACCTTTACAGCTTGGGAAGCTGCCACTCTACCAGATGAGCTATTTCCGCTTTTGATTTTTATTTACCCTGAAACCTTTAACAGTATTGAATTTCACGAAATGAAAACAATTTAAAATGTGATAAATAAATAAATAAAGTTTCCAAAAAAGTGACCAATCTTTTAGTAACTTTGTTAGACAAATTTACTGAAAAAATATTTCTTGCTATACTGTTTGTGTTTGACATAAGTCTCAATTTTAATAAAATAATTATGAATATTTATTTTGATGGGCTTGGTTATCGAAATCCGGTAACAGAGCACCAGCAGATTATTTGGTTTTTAGAGCAGACGTGTAATGGTAAAAGCAAATCAATTGCAACAAGGTTTTGGCTTGATATGAAAGAGCGATACACAAAGCAATTGGTAAAGGTAGAAGCATTTGAATTACTTAGTTTTATACAATCAAAATCTACAGCGCAACAAGAGATACGAAGGGCTATTTCCAGAATTAAAACGAAAGAAAAAAATAAAAAAGAAATGGAGGAAATGGCAAGCTGGGCAGAACAGTATAAGTTAAAAAGATATTTTATTGATCAAATAAGATTGAATTAACAAAATTCAATCAACCCCTTATGCTCCATTTACCAAACAACACCCGCTGCGGAGCAACAAGCGTTTACCCGGATAATTATTTAAGCGATGCGAAAGAAGATAAAGCCGAATTATTGTCTAAAAAGTGGCGGATTACTTTTATTTTCTATGATGATAATTTAAAGCTGAGTAAAAAGATTATCCTGAAAAGGGGTTTATCAGATGGCACATTGAAGCAGCGCCGGGGGTTCGTTTAAAATGTAAGCCTAATTGCTTTGCTGTAAACTTTGCCCAATTTTTCAGCAGATATTTTTCATCTGCATCGCTCCATATCCAGTTTTCTTTTCGCAAACCAAGTTTCTGCGCTTTGCGGCGAATGGCACCGGTATCAATTTCGGGGCTATTTATTGCAGTGCAAATGGTTTCATTGTCTGTTGTAGGGTAAAGCTTTTTTAATATTTTTAATTGCGCTGTACTCCAGGTTATACCCTTGCGGCCTGCTTTCTTTTTTATTCGTTTAATCATCGGGTAATTTTATATAGTAATACTTTGTAAAGGTGAACGAATTGAAGATATTAAATTGTGCGAAGTGTGAAGATAAATATTGGTTGTTTTTACATTACTATGCCCAGCCAATCGTTGTATCAAATTAATGTCTGTACCTGATTCTACCATGTGAGTAAAAGAACAGTGTCTAAGTAAGTGAGTGTAAACACGCTTATTTATTTCCGCTTTACTTGCCAGTTGTTTAACTACTTCACCAACACTTTTATCGCTGTATTGATCTTTAAGTTGGCCCTCTAAAACATACACTTTACTTTTATACTCATACCAGTACTTTTCAAGCAATGGAACAATTGAAGGGGTTAACATTACCTGCCTGTCTTTTTTACCCTTAGCGGCAATAATATTTATAATCATCCTGCTTCGATCAATATTGCACCACTTCAAATTTATCAATTCAGAAACACGTAATCCAGCAGAATAAAGAAGAGATAAAATAACTTTGTGCTTTGTGTTTTCGCAAACAGAAAACATTTTCTGAATTTCCTGAACACTTAAAACTATTGGCAGTTTTTCATTTTTACGAGCATAAGGAATATATTTAAACTTATCAGTTTGCCCTATACAAACATCATAGAATTTTTTAATTGCACTATGATAATTACGCTGTGTATTAACTTCTGTAAACTGCCCTAAAAATTCTTTAATATCCTTTTCGTTTATGTTTTTTGGGTGATCTTTTTTAGATTTACCAAAGAAAACATTTAAGCAGCTAACATAATTATCGGTTGTATTTTGTGCGAAATTCCTACGCTTCATTTCCTGCTTAAAGTTTCCTATGTGTTCAGAAATATTCATACAAATTGTTTTAAATCAGTTAATTATAAAGCAATCGTACATATTGTATGTTAGTAGCAAGCGGGCGGACGTGCTTCGATTGAAGTTCAGGATAGAAAAAAGTATTAAAAATTTTCCCTCCCTCTTTGTCTGCTCCGCAGCCATTAGATTTTTGATAGCCATTGTTCATATACTTGTTTTGCTATTTGTGCAGTCATTACAGGTGGAACACTCATTCCAACTAAATAAACTACTTTGTTAGTTTTAAAATCATAATCCAGTGGGTAACTCCCAGCCATTTTAGTTTCATCATCAAATAAACTCCTTTCAATCTCATAATCATAAGGCAATCCATTTGCTCTAATTGTTGGCAATACTTTATCAGGTGCAGTTTTCACTTCATTAAAATAGCTTCCTTTGGGGTGGTTTTCACTCATTGCATTTCCGGGTGTTGTTAGCTTCCAGTAATGGCTTATCATTTTACTTAATCCAATAGCACTTTCATTTCCTTGTGTTTGCCTTATTTCTTTGTATGGTATTTCAGGCTCATTAAATTCTAAATTTAATTCAGGTGCTATTGTAAACAAATCAATGCTTTTCAAAAATGGTGTAGCAATATCTTTTCTCATTGCTATAAAAAACACTCTTTCTCTTTTTTGCGGAACTCCCATTTTTGAAGCATCTAATAAAAAATGTTGAACATAATATCCTGCAAGGTCAAATTCTCTGTAAATTTTCCTTACGTATTCCTTTGCTTCTCCTACCAATAAGCCTTTCACATTTTCAGCTATTACAACTTTTGGTTTTAGCATTTTTGCAAGGTCTATAAAATCAAAGAAAAGGTTATCCAATATTTGTTCTGCTTGTCCCTCTCTAAATTTCTTTTCTTTGCCCCAATCCTTTTCACGGTTTCCAGCCATTGAAAAGCTACTGCAAGGCGGTGAACCATCCAAAAT